>CAVHMZ010000181.1:3945-4513 GCA_963637225.1 Segatella hominis | reverse complement strand
ATGCAGAGGGTCATTGCGATTGTTATTGCAACCGCAAATAGGGCCTTAACCCCCCCCCCCCCGCGGCATTCCAAGCAAGAATCCGCCCGCGCGGGAGCACAAGTCCTCATTTTCATGATATCATCTCCTGATTCTACGGTAGGCGCTTTAGGCAATCTGCCGCGATACCAGTTGGATTACGCATCCAATCCAATCGGCTTAATACGAAACTCATACTCCGCATAGAGTGCGAACCGTGCTCCGAACCATCTTTCGCCATCGGAATCGGCATCAGACCGGCATCATGCCCTGTGCGAGGAATGCCGGATCGAGAAAGTGCAATCGTCTCTGGCCGAGGATGTTCCCGGTTCTGCCGTTCCTGAAGCCGTCGGCAAGATCGGGCTGTCCTGGTACCGACAGCGCGCATCCCGTGAAATCCGTCTGCGTCTCCGGAACGCCTGCAGAAACGGGAGAATCAGCCGTATTCCGACACGTTCCGAGGGCGATTGATAGGGATTGAGTCGGAATCTTTATATTCGGGATGTCAATCCAGAGATTCGACGGACAGGTGGCCTAGTCTGGATATGGC
>CAVHMZ010000181.1:1457-3848 GCA_963637225.1 Segatella hominis | reverse complement strand
TCCCTAATCTGACGGGCCTTGCCATCGCGTTCTGCTCCGGCCCGATTGACGGTCGGCGAGCTGAAGTATACGTGTGTGGATCGTATGCTCCTGGCCGGGGACAACGTCCGCGCCGCCGAGCACATGGCGTCCGAGGCCGGGACAACCGATCCGAGAACAGAGTGCGCTCCGGAGGACAAGGACTCGGCGATTGGGGAGATCCAAGCCGAAGGCGGGAAGGCGTGCATGGCGGGCGACGGGGTCAACGACATCCCCGCGCCGAAGAGGGCCTGGGTCGGGGCCGCCATGGCGCCACAGGCACGGACATCGCCACTGACATGGTTCTTGTGAAGGACGGTCCGGATGCGCTGCCATGCCTGGTCGGCGCATCCCTGAAGATGATGTCCGGGGCGAGAGCGGACACGGCGTTCTCCCTCGGATGGAACTTCGTCGCAGCCGTATCGTCGATGATGGCCGTGCTGACTCCCATCGCCTGCGCGATGGTCCACATCCTCGGATCTCCGACCGCGGTAGTGAACTCGGTGCCGCTGGTGAAATGCGGCAGGCGCTGGCAAACGCTTCCCAAGGAGACTTTTCAAGGATGGGGCCTCTCGGCCGCCATCCTCAAAGGAACATCGCCATGTAGATCGGGATGAACAGGATGTTCCCGATTTTCTTCAGGTCCTTGGTGTAGACGATGTACGGCTGGCCCAGGGTCTTCGGATAGCGCTCCATGAGCACATCCATGGACGAGTGGGCCGTGTAATCGCTCGATTTGACCTCTATCGGATCTATCTTCCTGCCGTCGCGGACGAGGAAGTCCACTTCGTAGCGGTTCTTCCCGCCTTCTTTGTAGAACTTGTGGAAGAACAGCTTGTTGCCGTTGGCACGGAGCATCTGGGCGACGATGTTCTCCGTGAACATCCCTTCGTTGATGTGAAGGTTGTCTGTGAGGAGGGCCGTGTAGACTTCGTGCTCTAACTCCTCGCTCTCGCTGATAGCCAAGCTGACCAGCAGCCCCGTATCCCCCATGTACACCTTTCTGGTCCTGATATCTGTGTTCAGGTTCAGTCCGACGGCAGGCACTGCGGTGTTGTAGCAGATGTTGGCTATCATAGAGTCTTTCAGCCAGAACACGGGCTCGTCGAAGTCTTCTGCTGCGCTCTTGTCGTCTATGCCTCTCGCATTCAGCGTCTTGTCATGCCTGCCGAGCTCCGAAGGTATCGCATCGAACAGCGATACCGTGCGCATCCAGTTCCTGCCCGATTTCTTCGCGACGTTATGGCGGTAGAGTTCCAATATCTTCCTCTTCTCTTTCTCCGCATCGCCGAAGAGCTCGGTCTTGGCGTATGCTTCTACGGCCTGAGGCATCCCCCCTACGAGCATGTATTTCCGGAATTGCCGCATCGCAGCCTTGTGCAGAGCCGTCCCCAGCGGCTTCTCCTCCTCGAAGTGGGATCTGATCATAGGCACAGTGGCTTCATCGCCCATGGCCCAGCAGAATTCTTCGAAGTCCATGGGGTACATGTTCATCGATTCTTCTTCGGAAGGTATCGTTATGTCCTTCACGTTCCGATGGATCGAGATCAGGGATCCGGTCTCGATATAGTCGTATCTTCCGTCCTTGACGAGGAATTTGATGGCTTCTCTGGCGCGGGGGAAGTTCTGGACTTCATCGAAGACGAACAGGGTTTCGCGCGGATACAATCTCTTCTTCATCACAGAAGCCAAAGTCTGGGTCAGGAGCGGGATGTCTCTCAGGTCGTCGAAAAGGTCCTTTATCTCGTCGCCGGCTTCGTCGAAGTTCACGATGATGCACGATCTGTACTCGTTGCGGCCGAACTCTTCGACTATGTAGCTCTTTCCGACTCTCCTCGCGCCTTCTATCAGCAGCGCGCTCGATCCTTTCGATGATTGCTTCCATTCCAGCAGGCGTTCGTAGATCTTCCTTCTCATGTATGCTGGATGGCCCTTCCCTTAGATTTAGTTTTGGTTAAAATAGCATTTTCCTTAAATTGTTTCAATCATACGATAGGCGATTTCCTTAATTTTTTCCCATATCTGAATAAGCATCTTCCTTAGAATCTTGCGATAAGAGCGTCCTGCGGCAGCCTTTCGCAGGGCAGGCGGGGGAAAGGCGGCGCCGGGGGCACAATCCCTATGCCCCCGGCGCCGCACAGCTGCGGTTTCAAGCGGCTTCCGCAGCGCCGTTCTTCCTGAACCCGAAGAGCAGCATGACCGCGACGGCCATTATCAGCGCCGCGACTCCGAACACCGCCAGCATGTCCGGGTAAGACTCCCCGACCGAGCTGAACACGGGGATCGTGATGATGGACACGGCGAACTGCCCCAGGTTCAGCGCGACGGCGTAGATGCCCATCATCTTCCCGCGGTTGGCTCCGGTGGAGCCGC
>CAVHMZ010000181.1:0-1447 GCA_963637225.1 Segatella hominis | reverse complement strand
CATGAGCGTCGCGGAGACCCCCATGGTGGTCTCCATGTAGGAGGGCATCTTGGTGGGCACCACGAAGATGATGACCATCCCGATGAAGATGATGATGTAGCATCCGATCAGCAGCTTCATGTCGCTCCCTTCGGTGCTCACGGTCATGTCGGTCATCTCGACCACGTCGTCGGGCTCCCACACGTACCTCAGCACGAGGATGAGGAACGGGACGGCGATCAGGTACACGAGGAACGGAGCGTTCCAGCTGATGTCCGCCAGGACTCCTCCGACCAGCTCGAGGATCAGCACTCCGACCCCCATGGCCGCCGACTGGAGGCCGAGCATGCGGACCCTGGACTCTCCCGTGTAGTAGCATCCGATGAGGGACGTGACCGTGCAGACGATGCCTGCGATCCCGAATCCCAGGAGAAAGCGGAGCGCCAGGATGGCATAGATGTTGTCAAGGAAGTAGGCTCCGGCGCCGCTGACGATGAAGATCAGGAGCGATGCGACGAGCACGCGGCGCTTCCCCATCCTGTCCGAGAGCATCCCCATCAGGAACCCGACGATGGCGACGGCCAGGTGGGGGAGGGTGATTATGAAAGAGGCCAGGCTCGCGCTGTCGGCGAAACGGGCCTCCAAGCCGGGAAGCCCGGGGGTGACCGCCGCTCCGCCCATGAGGATGAGCATGGAGCAGGTGAGAAGGGCGGCCATGAGCCCCGGGCCTGTCTGTTTGTCTGTCATAAAGCGTGCAACGTGGTTGTATATTTACGTGTTTGCCAGGAACAGGCGGACGGATATACCTGCCTGTTTCCCGATGCCGGCTCGGCGGACATCGCTTCCCGCCTCATCCGCGACTGTTATCATCCGGGATGCGGTTCCTGCCGGCATGAAGAAGGCCGTCCTCTACGACAGCAACACCGGGAACACGCGCATGATGGCGGAAGCGATAGCCGAAGGCGCAAGGGAGGCCGGAGACGATGTCTGGATCCGGAAGGTCCAGGGCGCGGACAGGGAGAGGATGCTGGCCTGCGACGTCGTGTACCTGGGATGCCCGGCGATGGGCCGCGAGCAGACAGGCGACGGCCAGACGGACCTGATGGCCGACGTGGGCAAGCGCTTCGCCGGGAAGAAGGTGGCGATCTTCGGATCCTGCAGGTACGGCACAGGGATGTGGCTGAGGAATTGGGGCAGCAGGCTGGAAGCGTTCGGCGCGGACGTCTTCGACTACCCCGGCGTGATGGCCGTGGGGAAGCCCGGCGAGGAGGTCCTGGAGAAATGCAGAGAGCTCGGCAGGGCATCCTCGTCTCGCTGCTCGTCAGAGTATCCATAATCGTTTCCGATGCAGGTGAAGTCCATCCTGAAATAGTCCGGATATTTCGTGATGACCCGTCCTCGCCCGATAGGTGTACCAACTTCTTGGTCACCTAGCCCCTAATCGGTAATTATGTCATCCTCTATGAGC
>CAVHMZ010000180.1:0-3673 GCA_963637225.1 Segatella hominis | reverse complement strand
GTTCTTCTCGAGAGCATCCAGGCTGGACCTCTCATGCACCGAGCTTGTGGCCTTCGGGAGCACCCGCAGGCACGGCGTGCGGCCGGAGGACGACCCCAACCTGAAGGCGCTGGCGGCCGCCCCGGCAGAATGGTGCTGCATATTCGGGAAGTCGTGGGACTTCCATGTCACCGATGCCCTCGGCATACCTCTCGAAGACAACCTGGAGATGATCGAGGACAGCGTCCGCTTCCTCAAAGAGTCCGGGAAGAGGGTCATGTTCGATGCGGAGCACTTCTTCGACGGCTACGCATCAGACGGCGGATACGCGATGGACGCTCTGAAAGCCGCCGAAAGGGGCGGCGCGGAATGGATCGTGCTCTGCGACACCAACGGCGGAACCCTTCCCGGGAGGGTCGCGGAAGTAGTCCGCGAGGTCAGGGCGCAGGTAAGGGCAGACCTCGGGATACACTGCCACAACGATTCCGACCTGGCCACCGCATGCAGCCTGGCAGCCGTAGAGGCGGGATGCGGGATGATCCAGGGAACCGTCAACGGCATAGGGGAGAGGTGCGGGAACGCCAACCTGTGCACCGTCGCCCCCAATCTGAAGATCAAGATGGGCATGGACCTGGGGAACGTCAGGCTGGACGACCTCACCGCCATGTCCGGGTACATCGGGGAGATCGCCAACATGCCCCCTCAGCCGGGCATGCCTTTCGTCGGCGAGAGGGCGTTCACCCACAAGGGCGGTATGCACGTCTCCGCCATGGTCAAGGACACCAGGACATACGAGCACATCGACCCCGCCGACGTGGGGAACAAGCGCAGGATACTGGTCTCCGACATGGCCGGGAAGGCCACCATCACCGAGAAGCTCAGGGAGCTGGGCCTCAGCGCGGGGGACGACAGCCCGGACATCACGCGCATGGTCAAGGAGATGGAGTCGAAGGGATACCAGTTCGACGGCGCCGATGCCAGCTTCGAGCTCCTGGTCAAGAGGCTCAGGGGCGACATGGAGTCCATGTTCCAGATAACCGCTTTCAGGATCTCGATGTACGAGGCAGAGGGCAGGAGGATGGAGTCCGAGGCCAGCGTGAAGGTCTCCGGCCGCGACGGGGAGGTGGAGCACACCGCCGCCGACGGGAACGGCCCCGTCAACGCGCTGGACAACGCCATAAGGAAGGCGCTGGACAGGTTCTACCCCTCGCTGAAGGACATCAGGCTGACAGATTACAAGGTCCGCGTCCTGGACGAAAAGTCCGCCACAGCGGCCAGCGTGAGGGTCCTGATAAGGACCACCGACGGCAAGGACAGCTGGACCACAGTGGGCGTGTCCGAGAACGTCATCGAGGCAAGCCTCATCGCACTCAAAGATTCCCTGGAGTACGCGCTCCTCCGGAACGACATTTCGAAACATGACAAGGTGAACCAATGAGCAGGACAATAGTCACTCTGGTGGGCAAGGACCACGTCGGGATAATCGCCGCGGTCTGCAACTACTTCGCGCAGAACAACATAAACATCCTGGACATCAAGCAGACGACCGTCCAGGAGTACATCAACATGATCCTGATCGTCGACGTCTCCGGCTTCGGGGGCAAGTTCGACGACCTCGCCAAAGGCCTCGACGATGTGGGTAAGGATGTGAACTGCGTCATCAAGGCCCAGCATGAAGATATCTTCGAAATGATGCACAGGATCTGATTCCGATGGTAGAGCTCAACGAGGTGTTCGAAACCTACGAGATGGTCTCCCACGAAAACCTCGATGTCAGGACGATCACCATGGGGATCAGCCTCCTGGACTGCATCGATCCCGACCTCGACAGGCTGTGCGACAAGATCTACAAGAAGATCACCGCCTACGCCGAGAACCTGGTGTCCACGGGTGACGAGATCGGACTGGAGTACGGCGTCCCTGTGATCAACAAGAGGGTGTCGGTCACTCCGATCGCCCTCGTCGGCGGCGCCGCATGCAAGACCCCCGGGGACTTCGTCCAGATCGCCAAGGCGCTGGACAGGGCGGCGAAGAAGATCGGCGTCAACTTCATCGGAGGGTACTCCGCCCTGGTTCAGAAGGGGATGACCCCTGCGGACAGGAACCTCATCGAATCCATACCCATGGCCCTCGCCGAGACCGAGAGGGTCTGCTCGTCCATCAGCCTCGGGTCCACCAGGACAGGGATCAACATGGACGCGGTCAGGCTCATGGGAGACATCGTGGTGAAAACCGCCGAAGCGACGAAGGACGCGGACTCCATCGGATGCGCCAAGCTCGTCGTGTTCTGCAACCCGCCGGACGACAACCCGTTCATGGCGGGGGCGTTCCATGGAGTCACCGAGGCGGACTGCATCATAAACGTGGGGGTCAGCGGGCCAGGGGTCGTCAACAACGCACTGTCCAAGGTCCGCGGAGAGAGCTTCGAGGTACTCTGCGAGACCATAAAGAAGACCGCGTTCAAGGTCACGAGGGTCGGGCAGCTGTTCGCGAAGGAAGCGTCCAAGAGGCTCAACGTGCCCTTCGGCATCGTGGACCTGTCCCTCGCGCCCACCCCTGCAGTAGGGGACTCCATCGCGGATATCATACACGAGATGGGGATGGAGTACGCCGGGGCACCTGGGACCACCGCCGCTCTCGCGATCCTGAACGACCAGGTGAAGAAGGGAGGGGTCATGGCCTCTTCGTATGTGGGAGGCCTCAGCGGGGCTTTCATCCCTGTGACCGAAGATAAGTCCATGGCGGAGGCCGCCGAGCTCGGAGCGCTCACGCTCGAGAAGCTGGAGGCCATGACCTGCGTCTGCTCCGTCGGACTGGACATGATCGCCATCCCGGGAGATGTCCCTGCGACCACCATATCCGGGATCATCGCGGACGAGATGGCCATAGGGATGGTCAACCAGAAGACCACTGCCGTCAGGGTCATCCCCGTCATAGGGAAGAAGGTCGGGGACAGGGCCCATTTCGGAGGGCTCCTGGGAGATGCGTGCATCATGCCCGTGAACCCTTACGGCTGCGCAGATTTCGTCAACCGCGGCGGAAGGATCCCTGCTCCGATCCACAGCTTCAAGAACTGAAGCTGAACCTTTTCAGCGGCCTTCGGGCCGCACTTTCTCATTGCCCTGATCCGAGACAGCGGACGCTCCAAGCGCGCACATGAATCAATCCGCAACAGTACAGATTATAGAAGCGAAAAGGGAAAGATGGATGGTAAAAGGATTGGGGCACCGAAGTGCCCAAGCAAGAGCTCAGAAAGAAGCGCAAGGTGGGGGCAGAGGGATTTGAACCCCCGTCAGCGGGTTTCCACTACGGAAGGAGCTACCTTCCGCGGAATCAATGAGTCATCGCTCCAGTTAATCATCAACTGTCAGCAAACCCATTTTCAATCACTCTCAATAACTGGAGCCCGCCAGTCTGCCAGGTTAGCCTATACCCCCTTGAGCGTGATTGCGAGTTGCAATCACTTCTTGCGCATCTTCGCTGCTCTCTTTCTTCTTCTCATTTTCTTCTTGCGCCATTTCCAACGCTGGTTACCGCGTTTCTTCCAGGCGCGCGAGCCTCTCTTCATGATCCTACCTTCCTTGAATGTGCCCCGAAGGACATGCATCCTTGGCGGGCCCGCCGGGATTCGAACCCGGGGCGTCTGGCTTAGAAGGCCAGCGCTATATCCTGGCTAAGCCACGAGCCCACTCTT
>CAVHMZ010000179.1:0-17499 GCA_963637225.1 Segatella hominis | reverse complement strand
CGGTACCGAAGGCATAGACGCGGGAAAGAGGCTGGAGGCTGGGGATCGTATCGAGTTCGAATTATCGAACAGAATAGATCGGCGATCTCTTGGACGATCTGGATTCGGATGCCCTGAACGATTTCGACAGGGCGTTCCTGCACAAGCGCGCACAGTCGTCCCTGAACGAGGTCGACGAAGAGAAGGCGATAAGGCGCATATGCAAGCTGCTGAAGAAAATCCACAAGAAGAACGTCCTGATCCTTGTGGATGAGTACGACCATTGCATGCAGGACATCCACTCGGCTGAGGACTACGATGCCATAGTCGGATGCATGCAGCCGTTCATGGAACAGACGTTCAAGTTCAACACCGACTGCGAATTCGCCGTTGTCACAGGGATCATGCCCCTGACCAAGACCAGCATGCTGAGCAGCTTCAACAACGCCAGCATACTCGAAACGGAAGGCGACGAGCACTTCGGATTCACGGAAGGCGAGGTCGTCCAGCTCCTGGACAGGGCCGGGAAGCCCTCCGGCAAGATCGCGGAGATCAGGGAATGGTACGACGGATACCGCTTCGGGAATGCCGAAGTGTACAACCCGTTCAGCGTCATGATGTACCTCATGAACGGCTGCGAGCCCCTGGCATACTGGGGCAACACGACCTGCGGCGGAATGTCGAAAGAGCTGCTTTCGAGCATGGGCGCAGAGCCGCTGTCATCGCTCAAAGGCCTCTATGAAAACAGGAGCTCATCCATAAGGACCGGGCTGGACACCCGCATATCCTACGCGGATGTCCTCCCCCCTGTCGTGAAGCCATCGGTCGTCTACTCCTACCTGGCCATGTCGGGATATCTGAAAGCCGTCAAGACAGGATCTCAGTCCAAAGGCCTCCCGGTCTGCGATGTCAGCATGGTGAACCCGGAGGTATCTCTGGCATTCGAAGACCTTGTGAAGAAAGCCGAAGAAGTCGAGAGGGTGGCCGCAAAGGCCATGGATTCCATCTACGATAAGGACTCCTCGGAACTGAAAGAGAACCTGAACAGAATGCTGAACGGGCTCTGCTTGGACCGCAGCTGGAAAGACCTGGATCCCGTATCGAGACACAACAGGTACCGCGACATCATCATGGCATGCCTCATGACGCCTGAACTCACAGCCAAGGCAGAGATCCCGAAAGGCTATGGACTGACAGACATATTCTTCGAGGGGTCGAAAGACCGCCCGCCGGTCATCATCGAGGTGAAAACAACAACCGACAGACGCGCCGACCTGCGCTCTCTGGCAGGCACAGCATTGGCGCAGATCGATGCCAAGATGCATGCGGAGGATCCGGATTCCACGGACGCCATATGCGTCGGCATCGGAATCTGCCAAAAGAAGACTGAAGTCGCTTTCTCTCCGTGAAACAACCCGCGAAAGTATGATAATCAGAACCTCATACCGGCACCCCGGAGCATCGTAGAAATGACCGAAGCCGTCCCAAAAAGAACCCTGATCACCCTGATGAACGCCCTCTCCTCCGGAGTCGTCCCCCGGCGCGGGCTGGAATACATAGCCGTTGGCAGGAAGAAGGAGACGGAGACGTTCGTCAACGACCTGGAGGACACCGCCGCGGGCGGAGGGGCGTTCAGGTTCCTCTCCGGAAGGTTCGGCAACGGGAAGAGCTTCATGACGCAGATGATCCGCAACTACGCCATGGACAAGGGCTTCGTGGTCATGGACGCGGACCTCGCCATCAACAGGAGGCTCACCGGCTCCAAGAAGGAAGGGCTCAACACGTACAGGGAGCTGGTCAAGAACATGGCCGTCAGGACCCGTCCCGACGGCGGCTCCATGGAACCGATCCTGCAGAACTGGATCCAGGACATCGCAGAGGACATCTCGTCCAAGGACGGCTCCGACCCCGACTCGGTCCCTTACGAGGCCATCGCCAAGAGGATGAGGGCCGACACGTCATCGATGTCGTGCCTCCAGAACTACCAGGACTTCATCAGAGGGCTCACCGAATACTGCAAAGGCTACCGTAACGCGGACGACGACATCTTCGCCCTCAGATGGCTCAAGGGCGAGTGCGAGCTCAAGACGGAAGCGAGGAAGAACATCGGGATCAACGCGATGATCGACGACTCCAATTGGTACGATTTCATCAAGCTCTGGGCGGAGCTGTCCGTCAAGCTCGGCTACAAGGGGCTCGTCGTCTTCCTGGACGAAGCCGTGGTGCTGTACAAGCTGCAGAACAAGGCGTCCCGCTCCAACAACTACGAGCGTCTGCTGACGATGTTCAACGACATCATGCAGGGCAAGTCCTCTTACCTTTCCATGTACGTCTGCGGGACCCCCGAGTTCATCGAGGACGCCAACAGGGGGCTGTACAGCTATGAGGCGCTGAGGTCGAGGCTGGTCTCCGGAAGGTTCGAAAACGGCTACGACAACTACCTCGGGCCTGTCATAACCCTGAGGCCGCTGACCAACGAGGAGATCTACGTCCTGCTGAAGACCATAAGGGATCTCCACGCCCAGAGGTACGGGTATGAATCGCCGGTCACCGACGACATGCTCGAAAGGTACCTCAAAGCCGTGCTGGCCAGCGTGATATCCACTTCCATGATAACCCCCAGGGAGATCACTAGGGACCTGATAGGCCTGCTGGACACCATGCACCAGAACCCGGACACCGTGTTCGACGACATGATCTCCGGAAGGAAGGTCACCGCCGACGCCAACCCCGACGACGATATCATCGAGGACCTAGAGATATGACCGACCACTTCTCCGAGCTGCCGTGGTTCTTGAGAGAATATGTGTACGGCAGCGGATGGCCGTCGTTCAGGGAGATACAGACGAAGGCGTTCGACATCTTCGCCGGAGGCGACGACCATATCCTCATCTCCGCGGGAACCAGCAGCGGGAAGACCGAAGCCGCGATGTTCCCCGTCATATCCTCGTTGTACCGCAATCCCCCGGAAGGGATAGGCGCGATGTACGTCGGCCCTCTGAAGGCGCTGATCGACGACCAGTTCCAGAGGATAGAGCCGATGATCCGCGAGTCCGGGATCAGGGTGACCGGCTGGCACGGGGACGCTTCCAGAACGGCGAAGCTCGCCCTGCTGGAGTTCCCTTCCGGCATACTCCAGATCACCCCCGAATCCCTGCAGAACCTCATCGCCAGCGACCCCGAGAGGATCGAGGCCCTGTTCCACGGGCTGAGGTTCGTCGTCATCGACGAAGTGCACGCCTTCATGGACTCCGAGAGGGGAGCGCAGCTCCTGTGCTGCCTCCAGAGGCTGGAGCTCCTGGCGAAATGCGACCCCAGGAGGATCGGACTGTCCGCGACGATATCCGATCCGGAGGCGGCGGCCAAGTGGCTGTCGGCCGACACCGGGCGGAAGACCATGATCATCCGCGACCCGAGGACCTCCGACAGGCAGGTGAAGATAAGCCTCCACAGGATCCCGGCGGCGGAGAACGACGGCACCGAGAGGAAGAAGGCCATAACAAGATACTACAAGGACCTCTACAAGGAGGTCCGCGACAGGAACTGCATAGTGTTCGTTAACAGCAGGTCCGACGCCGAGACCACCGGCCGCTCACTCAGGAAGATGGCGAGCCTCGAAGGAAGGGAGGACAGCATCCACGTCCACCACGGGAGCATCTCCAAGGAGTACAGGAGCGCCGCCGAAGAGAGGCTGAAGAGCAGCTCTACCAAGGACGCCGTCGTCGCCACAGTGACGCTGGAGCTGGGGATCGATGTCGGGGGGCTGGACACCGTCGTCCAGATAGAGCCTCCGTACACCTGCTCCAGCCTCGTCCAGAGGATGGGGAGGTCCGGGAGGCGCGGAGGCGCCCAGACCATGACCGTCATGTGCCTGGAGGACCCGGCGAGATGGTGGACCGACGTGGAAGGCATCAACATGGAGCTGGTCAAGGCCATCGCGATGACAGAGCTGGCCATCGGGGAGGCCTGGACGGAGACGCCTTCGGTGGAGCGCCTGCCCTACGGGCTGCTGTACCACCAGACCATGGAGCACTTGAAGTCCGGGATCGGAGCGAAGTTCAGCACGCTTTCTTCAGAAGTGCTGTCGATGCACCCGTTCAGGGAGATCTCCAAGCAGGACTACAAGGACCTGCTGGTCCACATGGTCGCGCTTGACCAGCTGGAGCGGATGCCCGACGGGACGCTGCTGATCGGCGGCAAAGGCGAGAAGGAGGTCTTCGGAAGGGACTTCTGCTCCGTGTTCTCGGTGAAGAAGGAGATCGACGTTCACTGCGACGGAAAAGTGGTGGGTTCCATCCAGGAGATGCCCGAGATCGGGGAGCCCATCCAGCTGGCCGGGCATGTCTGGGAGGTTGTGGACGTGAAGGCCAGGGAGATGATAGTGGATGTCGTGAAATCCGACGGCACCGCATGCAACCCCTGGAGGTCCGGGACCCCGCCTGTGGACACCCGCATCATGAGGAAGATGCTGGAAGTGCTGTCCTCGGATGCCTCGTACCCGTACCTGGACGAGGCCGCCGCGGAGAGGCTGGAGGAATGCAGGAAGGTCGCCGAAGGGAGGAGGCTCACGTCGATGTTCTCTCTGAACGAGGACGGATCAACAAGGATGCGCCCCTGGCTTGGGACAGTCCATTTCGAGACGCTGAGGAGGATTGTCCGCGACATCGACGGAGTGAAATCGCTGTACGCTTTCCAGCCCTATTTCATGGACATACACGGAGACGTCACCGAATCGGAGATCCTGGATGCCGTGGACTCGTACCTCATGGACCCCTGTCCGGAATATCTGGTGAAAGGCGAGGACAAGCTCAGGTTCGGGAAGTACGACAAGTACGTGCCCGACCACCTCCTGATGAAGGCGTTCGCCAGGGACAGGCTCGATTCCGATTTCGATCTGGACTTCTGAGATCGTCTGTAGCCTCTTCTATCCTTAGAAATTTAGATCATTTTCCCCCGACTCATCATGAACCTCTTATAAAGTTGGAGCAGACATCCAACTCTAAAAACCTGCCCGGGTTGGATGGGTAGCATCGATATCGCATCCAGGAATATCATGATCTGAATTCTTGAAGAACGAACCCTACTCCACGAAAAACGAAACAACACATGGAAGAACGGCCTCGGAGGCGATGCCACATACCTCAGGTCGGAGCTCCAGGCTACAACTTCGTGACCTTCCTGGCCTTCTGCATCTAATGGAGCATCCGCTTTCGCCTTTAGGAGAGCAACTTAGACGCCCATTACACGCCGAGGGACATCTTCCGGAGCTTTGTGGCGGTAAATATCATCTACACGCTGTCCGGGCCCGTGATCACAGATATCCTCAAGAATGTCAGGAACCAGACGGAGAAGACAGGCTTCTTATTAGAGATAATACACAACTTATAATATGTGTCTTAGAATGAGAAACTATGATATACGCCCCCGTCCGATTGATTTACGATACAGACCAGAGCTGAAGAGTCTGAGATGCCGGGCCGAACCGAATGTGACATCCGAGGCGCAACCGTTCGCGATTCGAGAGCAGGTCGTATTGGTGATATGAATGAACCGTATCGGGCATAGATTGACCGCGAGGGAGGAGGAGCATGGATTCGTTCCCTTCCAAAAACCGATAATTGCTGTGCTTCTAGTCTCTTCGTTGGTCGTCGGTTGCTTCCTGTCGATCAATATGATTAATGAGTCGGATGCTGAAAGCGATTACGAGGATCCGGAGACTGGAATAATATATCTGCTAACAATTGAATCAGTTGGAACCGCGGATGTCAAAGGTTATTCTGGTTCCTCGAGTAAAGTAACTATTCCTTCAACTGTGACCAAGGACAGCATCTCCTATGACGTAATAGCAATCCACAGCTCAGCATTCAGGAATAATGCCAAGATCACTGAAGTGACAATCGGAGCGAGCGTCACAAGCATTAAAAGCAAAGCATTCTTAAACTCGGGACTCACCTCGGTTGTCATCCCGGACTCAGTCACAACCATCGAATATCAAGCGTTCGCTAATTGCACTTCACTGAATTCTGTTACCTTTGGAAATAATGTTTCCTCACTTTATTACCAAGCATTCGGTGAGATCAAGTTCTACGACATAGATGGCAAGACGCAGCTGGTAAAAACAGCCGACCTGAAGGGGCATACGTTCAGTGGAACGTATCCTAACCTGATCAAAGAAGAGTCATCAGACGTTGTGACCATCGATGGTGTCATCTACAAACTGATAACGCCTTCGTCTGGCAGCAAATATGTATCTGTGATAGGAAACGACCCGTCAACGATTCCAAATGATGGAAAAGTTGCCATAAAGGATGCAGTGATGTTCGGAGGCACCTCATATGATGTGACAAGCGTGGACGGCAATGCATTCCCAGGATGCGCTTCCGTCAAGAACGTGATTATCCCGGATTCTGTAACGACCATCGGAGCGGCCGCTTTCAAGGGTTGCACCTATCTTGAATCCGTGATCATAGGCAACTGCGTCACTGCCCTTCCCAACAGCATGTTCGATGGTTGCTCTGCTCTGAAGAACCTGACCCTGGGAAGAGAGGTCGGCAGTTTCGGAAAAGACGCGTTCAATGGTTGCGATGGCATCTCCATGACCATCCTGTGTCCAACCTGGAACCGTATGTTCGATCATTGCGATTATCTATCGGCATTGACCATCGGCAGCGAAGTTGAGAAGATCGAATACGGTGCATTCCAGCAATGCCAAAAGCTGAAATCTGTGGCATTCGAAAATGGCAGCAAACTGAAGGCCATTGACGGATGTTCGTTCTCAGGGTGCATCGCCCTCACGTCCATTGATTTCGGAAAGACAACCAGTCTTGAGACCATCGGAGAATCTGCATTCAAAGGATGCGTGCTCTTGGGATCTGTTGCTGAGAAGCCGATCGGTATCCCGAGCAGTGTTGAGGCTATCGGCACATATGCATTCTATGAGTGCGAGAAACTGGGAACAGTGACGATCCCTGCATCCGTCGATGCTATCGAAGCATGGGCTTTCGGAAAGTGCAGCTCTCTTGCGAACGTCGAGATCGAGTCCGGAGTCAAGAGCATCGGATCTTACGCGTTCTGCCAGAGCGGAATAGAACACATCTCCATTCCAGATTCAATCGAAACAATCGACAGCACAGCGTTCCAAGGTTTCACCTTCTACAACGCTGATGGAAAGACCGAACTCCAGCCGACAGCCGAAAACCTTGCCGGATTCACATTCGAAGGATCGGGCGGCCGCCTTATCAAAAAGGTTGCTGCCGTATCGCACTGGGTGAAATACGATGCAGACGGAGGTTCTTCGTCAGCTCCTGAAGACAAGCAGGTGCAGGAAGGCCACACGTTCACTATCGAAGGATATGAGGGAACGAAGACCGGATTCACGTTCGGTGGATGGTCCGATGGCACGAAGACGTACCAATCCGGGCATATAATGACTATGGGAGCATCCGACATAAACCTGACAGCGGTCTGGAATCCTGTCCCCGCCCCTGTGCCGTCGCACTGGGTGAAATACGATGCAGACGGAGGTTCTTCGTCAGCTCCTGAAGACAAGCAGGTGCAGGAAGGCCACACGTTCACTATCGAAGGATATGAGGGAACGAAGACCGGATTCACGTTCGGTGGATGGTCGTACGGAGGACAGACATACCAGCGGGGCGACACCATGACCATGAGAGCATCCGACATAAACCTGACAGCGGTCTGGACCTCGATCGCCGCCCATTCCGTCACATACGATCCGAACGGAGGGGCAGGATACACCCCCGTCCAGACAGACGTTGAGGAAGGTGTTGCGTTCCAGGTCCAAGGATACACGGGCACCAAGGATGGTTGCTCGTTCGGCGGATGGTCGTACAACGGGAAAACGTATCAGTCCGGCGATAAGATCACCATGGGGGGTTCCGACATCGCCCTGACAGCGATCTGGAACCCGGTCTACGTCCCGGTGCCGGACGCAGATGATGATGAATTGCCCTATTACCCCGTGGCCCCTGTCCAGCCCGTCGAGGATGACACGACCAAAACCATTGCAGTCGTGATCGCAGCCTGCGCAGCCGCTCTCCTGGCGGCAATATTCATAGCCTTCGACCGCAGGTCCTGATGCCGACTGTTTTCGCAGGAAGGCGAAACCAAACCGGGCTTCGGCCCTCCTTCCCCATTCTGTCATCCAGGTCTGGGATCACAGCCCGCTGAACGGCCTGTTCCCCTTGCAGTTCGGGTAATCGCAGCATCCGTAGAACAATCCCGAAGGCCCTCTCGCAATCCTCAGCGGCCCGAAGCACTCGGGACAGAACACCGTGGACCTTGCCAGGACAGGCCCCTGCGCGAGCAGCTCGGCCACGAACGGCGACTTCCCGGACTGGGCGTAGTTCTCCTCGTCGGTGATAGTGACAATGAACAGCCTCTTCCTGGCCCGGGTCATCGCCACGTAGAACACCCTCCTCTCCTCCGGGAACTCGATGCCTTCGTCCACGGAAGAGAACAGGCCCGACAGGTTGTCGGAAGCGCTGCTGGGGAACCCTCCGCGGTCCCTGTCCGCGATGACGAAGACGTTGTCCGCCTCCAGGCCCTTGGAGGAGTGAGCCGTCAAGAACCTGACCTTCCTGCTGTCGCTCCAGTCCCCAGCGTCCTTGTCCCATCTCCTGAAGGCCACCTCCGCCGACCCCGACAGGCCGTCGCCGGGCGAGAACCTGAACTGCCCCGTGCCGGATCCCAGAGCGTAGATGTCCGCTCTGGTCCTTCCGATCACGAACACGCTCTCCTCCTCCGGAAGGAACTCGATGCGGTTGGCGATCATCTTGGAGATGTCCCTGTCCGTCTTCGCCGGGAGCAGCATCACCGGCTTGAACGGAGGATCCGGCATCCCCTTGACGGACTTCTTCTGCTGCTTCCCGTTTTTCATGATGAACGCGCCTGCCAGGTCCGCCAGGGTCTGAGGGTACCTGTAGGTGGTCTCTATCTTCTTGACGGACACCGTCCCGAACTCGGACCAGGCCTTCCTGAACCCGTAGAACTGGCCGATGTCCCCTCCGGTGAAGGCGTAGATGCTCTGCCAGTCGTCCCCGACGCAGAACATCCTGAACCCCATGCGCATCCTCAGCGCCTTCAGGAGATCGACCAGAGTCCTGGACACGTCCTGGTACTCGTCCACCAGGACGTGGGAGTAGCATTTCCCGCAGGGCATCCCCGCCAGAACGGTCTCGGTCGCCTGGATGACCATGTCGTCGTAGTCGGCCATCCCGCCTTCGGCGCATATCAGGCTGTAATGGTCCCATACTGCGTCCAGGACCGCCAGCTCCTGCTCCACGACCGGCTTCAGGGCCGTCGTGTTCCTGCCGTTGGCCCGCTTCAGGTCGCGGATGGTGGTGCGGGTGCACTTGCACCTGGATATCAGGGCGCCCATCGGCTCGGAAAGCCTGGGGCCCCATGCGTTCACCACAGCCGCGGCGAGGTCGTTGGCGTTCAGCAGATCCGACGGAAAGCCGCAGCTGCCCAGGTACTCCGAGGCCTTGTCCGGCTTGGAGGACATCTCGGACGCCCTCATAGAGTTCCCCAGGACTTTCAGGGAATGCCCCCTCCCGTCCTCCGCCTCCAGCACCGCCGGGGACTGCTTCCCGTCCTGGTAGGACTGGGCGGTGTACCTGCAGCCGAATCCGCGCCTGAACAGCTCGTCGGCCAGGACCCTCAGCCCCCTGGGCCGGATGTACGTGCCGTTGAGTGACAGGTCCCCCAGCCCGGATCTCCTGAGGTCCTCGATGTACGCCATCAGGCTCTGGGAGAACTTCCTGTCGCACTCGCAGAGGTCGTACATTATCGAAGACAGGAGGGTGCTCTTGTCCTTTCCGACGCACGCCCTCTTCCGCGCGATCCTGTTGCCGAGGGCGTGGATGGTCATGACATCGGCTCCGAAGCCGGGGCCGAACTCCCTGTCCAGCGCCCGTTTCAGGTCGCGGACGGTGTTGTTCGTCAGGGAGATCATCAGGATGCCGGACGGGTCTGCCCCCTCCTTCACCAGATGCTTTACCTTCCCCACGAGGGTGGTGGTCTTCCCGGTGCCCGCGGCAGCTATGACAAGCTCGGTGTCCGCGCCGTCCATGACGGCGGCAGTCTGCTGGCGGTCCAGCCTGTGGCCGTTGACCTCCATGGCCTTCGGAGGCATTCAGGCGCCTCTTCCGTCGATCTCTCTCATGACAATCTCATAGGCCTCCCTGAACGGGATGCCCTTCTCCCTGCATATCGCCGCGAGGCATTCGTACTCCGGATGCGCCTTCTCGATGCCGTCCATGGACAGGACCTTGACCCTGACCGTCCCGATCGACGTCTCCATGTCCTCGGTCCTCCTGGACATCACGGTGCGGTCCATGGTGTACCTGCGGATGCCTGCCGTGGACGTTTCGGAGAAGATGACCGATTCCAGCCTGCGCCTGTCGGATTCCGAGCATATCACTGTGAGGAGCCATGCGGGACGGCCCTTCTTCATGAAAACGGGGGTGTAATGGGCGTCCTTGGCGCCTTCGGCCATGAGCCTCTCCGCGGTGTATCCGAGAGCCTCCCCTGTGCAGTCGTCGATGTTGCATTCCAGCTTGACGGCGATGTCGTGGTTCTCCGTGGGAGCCACGATCATCGCCCTGAGGATCCCGCTCCTGTCGGTCTCCCTCTTCCCGCCGCCCATCCCTGCCTTCTCTATCCTGAAGGACCCGGGCACGTCGCAGGTCCTGGCAGCGGCAGCGAAGGCGGCCCCGGTGGGGGTGACGAGCTCGCCCTGCGATTCCGTGATCCTCAGCGAGAGATCCCTGTGGGATGCAAGGATGCTCACGACCGCGGGCACCGGCACCGGGATAACCCCGTGCTGGCAGCGGACGGTACCCGTTCCCTCGCAGAGCTCGGAAAAGCAGACGCCGTCGACATCCAGAGAGTCCAGGCAGACCCCCAGCGAGACGATGTCGACGATGGAATCGACAGCGCCCACCTCATGGAAATGGACCTCTTCTGCAGGGACTCCGTGGGCCGAGGCCTCGGCCTCGGCCAGTATATCCAATATATCATAGGAGACGGCGCGCGCGCGCCCGGACATGTCCGCCTTGGATATTATCTTCCTTATCTCGCCGGGGCTGCGGCCGCGATGATGCTCATGCCCGCGATGCCCTTCGCCGTAGAGATACTGCATGTCGTGGTCATGGCTGCCGTGTTCTAGGATCACGTCGAAATCGCAGACGTCCAGCCCGGACTTCTCCTTCCTTGCAATCGATATCCTGAACCCGCCGATGCCCAGGGAGGACAGCGCCCTGTCCAGGGCATCCCTGTCCGCCCCCAGGTCGAGCATGGCCGCGACGGCCATGTCCCCGCTTATGCCGGAGCAGCATTCGAAATACAGTATCCGCGGCATGTCCTGCCCTCAGGCCCTCTTCCGGGACGCGGGCTCCGTTCCGGACCGATGCTCATCGCCCATCAGGGAGAGGAGGAGATCGTTCATGCTCTGCCCTGTCCCGGTCCGCAGCAGACGGTCGCAGGCCTCTTCCTCCAGCTGCCTGCAGTAATCCATTGCCTCGGAGAATCCGTTGTACGTGTAGAGCAGATAATACGCATCGATTAGGACATCGTTGACGATGGCGGGATCGGAATACTTCTCCAGCCTCCTGATGACGCTCTCCAGCTTACCGAACGCCTCGGGAGTCCATTTCATCTTCTCCGTTTGGTCGTAAGGCATTATCGGGCTGCCTCTGACCGCCCGGAGCACGTCCAGGAGGTCCGCCTTGGCCTCGAACGCATCCCTGTACTTCCCGGACATCCCGCCGAGGTTCCTGAGCTGGTCGCAGACGGGGTTGACAACGGGGGGCAGCGCCTCGTGCCCGGCTTTGTCTGAGAACATCCTGAAGATGCGGGAAGTCATAGGATATCCCGCGGACAGCATCTTCTCCGCTTCGGACACCGCTTCCGCCCACATCTCGGACTCGAAGGCATCAAGCTCGCTTTCCCCGCACTCGATCCCGCCCTCTTCCCAGTAATCGTATGTGCAGCAGTACATGATCAGCGCCCACAGCGTGAGGAACGCGGGACATCCCGCCTTCTCCGATTCCGGAAGGGCGAGATATGCGTCCTTGGCGATCTTCGGGATGGGGACTTCGTGCCTGTCGAGCATGTCCAACCTGCATTCCAGGTAGAAGTAATCCATCCAGAGCATGCAGTCCTCCGCGGTCTCCGGCGTTCCGATGGCGCAGATGGCCTTGGCGCAGACCGACCTGTCGATCTCCCGCATCTCCCTGGCGTCTCCGACGTCGCAGAACCTGAGCGCCCAGGGGGCCATCCTGCGGGCATGGGCCTTGTCGATGTCCGGGCATCTGCAGAACATCTGCTCCGCTCCTTTCCACAGCGGGACGGCATCGGGGGCCAGGAACAGGTAGGTCTCCCACGCCACCTCGGCCATCGCCAGGCACTCCTCCGGAGCGTTCCCCTCGGCGGCTCTGAGCCTGGCCTTCGCGGCATTGAGCTCCGCTTGATCATCGTACCTCTCCCCGGTGGTGCCGATGGTCATGACGACCTTGTCTCCCTCCAGGCCCGGGATCACGCGGATCGTCCCGCAATCCGGACATTCGATGTAGTAAGAGACATCGGCCTTCCGGGTCATGTGGAAATCGCACCGCCTTCTGCATCCGGGGCACGGGAACGATATTATCGGCATCCCGCGGCGCACGACCGTCGCAGGATCCGAGTACGGCGAGATGGTCTTCGTCTTCTTTGCGAATGCCATGCACCCTCATCTCCTGTCGGATATAACACGGTTCGCGGACGCTTGACGGCGGAGCCGCTCTCTGCAGGCGCTGTTGCGCAGGATCCCGCCCCGAAACGGGCTCCGGATATGCTTGGAGCGCCGTTCCGAGGCGGCCGGAGGAAGCCCCCCCGGATCACTTCCTCTTCGCGATGTGGGCCCTCCTCTTCTCGGCCACGCGCTCCTTCTTGGACTTGCCTTTGGGCTTTGCCTTGTTCTGGACCGGAACCGATGCCCGCAGCTGATCTCCTATCCTGGAGAACATGGAATCGGACAGGAAAGGCTTGAACCCCGGATCCAGATGCCTGTCGGACATGGCCTTCATCATCTGCGTGCAGTTGTCCTTCACCTCATCTTTCTCCTCGTGCTTGTAGAGCAGGAAGTAGGCGTCCGTCAGCATGCTCCCGACGATCTCCGGGTCCCGGTACTTCTCCAGCTTCCTGATGGCGTCCTCCAGCTTGCCGAAGGCCTCCGGGGTCCAGCTGTAATGGCCGGTGCCGAAGAACGGCATGACCGGGTCCCCCCAGACGGATTCCAGGACATCGCACAGCCCGATGCAGGCCCTGAAGGCGTCCGCATAGTCCCCGGACAGTCCGGCCAGCGTCTCCAGCTGGTCGCGCACCGGATGGATGCAGGGGTCCAGCATCTCCGCCCCGGCCTTGTCGGTTATAAGCCTGAAGATGCGCGTGGTCATAGGATGCCCAGAACGGAGCATCTTCTCCGTCTCCGCGACAGCCTCTCCCCACAGCCCGGACTCGTAGCCGCAGAGCTCGTCCTCGTCGCAGTCGACCCCGCCCATGTTCCAGTATTCGGACGAGCAGTTGTACATTATCAGCGCCCACAATGCCGGGAACTCGGGGCATTCCGCCTTCTCCTGCTCGGAGAGGGCCTGATAGGCATCCCCGGCGATGCCGGGCAGGACGACATCATCCGCCCCGAGGGCACGGTTGCTGCACTCGAGGCTGAACATGTCCATCCAGAGCATGCACTCCTGCGCGGTCTCCGGCTTGCCGATGAGATCGGCCGCCTTCCTGCAGGCTTCCAGCGTCGTCTCCCTCATCTTGCGGTCGCCCGTGAGGCCGGAGAACTTCAGGATCCACGGAACCATCCTGCAGACATGCTCCCTGTCCATATCCTCGCATCCCGCGAAACTGTCCACGGCGGCCTTCCAGGCAGGCAGGGACTGCAGGGTGAAGCACTGGTATGTCTCCCAGGCCGCCTCGGCCAGGGCGATGGGCTCTTCCATCGGATCCCCTTCAACGGCCTTCGCCCTGGCCTCGGCATCGTCGAGGTTCGCCCGATGGCTGTACTTCTCGCCGGTGCCTTCGACGGTATATCCGTCATCGTCGCCGATGACGCAATCCACCCTGGTGGCCCCGCAGTCCGGGCACAGGATCTTGTAGGATACCGTACCGTCCCCCAAGATGAAATCGAAGTCGCAGTTCCTCTTGCACTTGGGGCAGGCGAACGACAGCAGGGGCATCGTGCGGCGCATGACGGTCTTGATATCGGTGTATCTTGTGACGCAAATGTTCCTCATTCCGACAGACATGCTACCGCATCTCCCATTGGATATAACACGGTTCGCGAGCGTCCTTCGCACGAACCGCCTCCCTTTATAACGGAGTCCCCGATTCACGTACATGACGACTCTAGACGACATCCTCGAAAAGCTTCCGGACAGGGACCTCCAGATCAGGCGCATGGGGAAGCGCAGGACGTTCCCGTGCCCTCAATGCGGGGAGATCGTCCCCGGATGCTGCGCAATCGCGGCATCTCCGAAGAAGCCGCTGGAGCTGGGCATCAGCATCCCGTGCCCAAGATGCGGGCAGTTCACTGTCGTGTCGGCCGAGGACGGGGAATCCAGCATCGTCGTCGGGACAGGCGCGGCATACGACAGCTTCTCCAGGGTGAAAGCATCCCGCGACCGCCTGGACAGGCTCTCCAAGAACGCGAACAGGAAAGACCCGGAGCAGCTCCTGGAGCTGGCCGAGGCGGCCGTGCAAGAGGCCGAAGAGGTCGAGGCCGCGTCCCCGGACAAGGAGGCCCTGTGGGTCCCGTACCTTATCGCGGTGAGCTCGTACTGCGCGCTCATAGAGTCGGGCCGCACCGACCTCGTCGAGACGCTGGCCCGCCTCACGCTCAGATGCAACGCCATCTCCAAGTACGAGCTCCTGGCGCAGCTGAAGCTCGCATACGAACTGATCGAGAAGCATCAGGAATGCATCCCGCGCGCGCTCCTCCTGAAGATGAGGATCGAGCATGCCCTTGTCGTGTCCGCCTTCGTGAACGGCCGCGCGATGTCCGAGAAAGAACAGGACGACAGCTATTATGACAAGATATCTGCCTATGCCGAAGAGTTCGATTCCCTTCCCGCGGAGGAGAAGGCCGCGTTCCCATATGTTGCGGCCGACGGATGGAACTACATCCTGACGAAGCTCGCCCGGAGCAAGGGAAAGGGCATCGAGGCCGCGGCGGAGAAGGTCGTGACGGAGATCCGCAAGGCGCGCAAGAGCGGCGCCCCCGAGGACCGCGCGCACCTCATGATGGCAGTGTCGGCCTACAGGCTGATGGCCTCGGACAGCGAGAAGGCCCGCGAGAACATGATCGCGGATGCGGAGAGCTGGACCGATCCGCTGTTCCTCGCGATGGCCGATTTCACCCTCGCCGAGCACGTGTACGCCGAGATCGTGATGGAATGCGGATACGATGCGGGGCTCCTTCCCGGCGAGGTCGTCGCCGAGACCGTCAGAAAGCTGAGCGAGGCCATAAGCATCCTGGAGAAGATGGACGATCTGGACGGCTTCGCGGTCTACCTCCCCGAGTCGCACTCCTACAGAGGCGTCATCACGCGCGACAGCCGGGACAAGGAGCTCGCCTGCCGCTACGCCATCTACTTCGCCAACATCGGTCTGGCCGATGACCATGACGTGCGCTCGATGCTGATGTCCGCCGCCGTCACCGAGGAGTTCGGGTCCCCGCTCCAGGACTGGGCCATGAAGATGCTCGGAGTGCCGCTCTGAAGCCGCCGGAGGGGAGTTCCCTCCGGATCACTTCCTCTTCGCGATATGGGCCTTCCTCTTCTCGGCCACGCGCTCCTTCTTGGACTTGCCCTTGGGCTTGGCCCTGCTCCAGTCCATCGGGGCGGGCTCGTACATGATATCGTCCAGGCCCGATAGGTCGATTTCTGCCATGAAAGGCTTGGACCCGGGATCCAGATGCCTGTCGGACATGGCATCCATCATCTGGGTGCAGTTCTTCTTCACCTCGCTGGCCCCCTCGTGCTTGTAGAACAGGAAGTAGGCATCCGTCAGCATGCTGCCGACGATCTCCGGATCCCGGTACCTCTCCAGCTTCCTGATGGCATCCTCCAGCTTGGCGAACGCCTCTGGGGTCCATCTGAACCTGAGAGGGGCTAGGGCGAAGTACGGCATTATAGGGTCGCCCCAGACAGTTTTCAGTACCTCGATGAGCTCGATCCTGGCCCTGAAAGCGTCCGTATAGTCCCCGGACAGCTCCGCCAGCGCCTCCAGCTGCTCCAGCACCGGGTGGACGCACGGGCTCAGCATCTCATGCCCGGCCTTGTCGGTTATCAGCCTGAAGATGCGCGTGGTCATGGGATGCCCCGAACGGAGCATCTTCTCCGTCTCCTCGACGGCCTTTCCCCACAGTTCGGACTCGAAGGCGTTGAGCCCTTCCTCGTCGCAGTCTATCCCGCCCGCTTCCCAGTATTCTGTCGAACAGCGGTACATGATCAGCGGCCACAGCGCAGGGAATGCAGGGCATTCCGCCTTCTCCTGCTCGGAAAGGGCCTGATATGCATCCCTGGCGATGCCGGGAAGGGCGGCATCGCCATCATCGAGGACCCCGAGGCTGCACCTGAGGTTGAATATGTCCATCCAGAGCATGCACTCCTCCGCGGTCTCCGGCTTGCCGATGAGATCGGCCGCCTTCATGCAGGCATCCAAGGTGATCTCCCTCATCCCGCGGTCGCCCGTGAGTCCGGAGAACTTCAGGATCAGGGAGACCATCCTGCGGACATGCTCCCTGTCCATCCGTTTGCATCTCGCGAAGCAGTCCACAGCGTCATCCCAGTAAGGGAGAGACTGCTTGGTGATGCACAGATATGCCTCCCACGCAGCCTCGGCCAGGGCGATGGGCTCTTCCATCCGGTCCCCTTTGACGGCCTTCGCCCTGGCCTCGGCATCGTCGAGGTTCATCCTTTGGCTGTACTTCTCGCCGGTGCCTTCGATGACGAAGGCCGGCTCGCTTCCTGTCAGATCGTTGTTGAGCCTGGTGATCCCGCAATCCGGGCACAGGATCTCACAGCTGACGGGGCCGCCGCCGACCAGGAAGTCGACGTCGCAGTGCTTCCTGCACTTCGGACAGACGTAATACACCACGGGCGTCACGCGGCGCGTGACCGTCTTGACATCGGCGTATCTCGTGACGCACATGGTTCTGAGGCTGAGGATCATGCCCCTGCATATCCTGAGGTATATAACACGGTTCGCGGACGCGGCTATTTGAGATATAGGGTGGAAGTTAAGGTCTGAGCTTAACTCCGAAATGTCAGATTTCTGATATCTACCACAAATGGAGTAGTAAGCCCAAGGGGCTCTCCCGATGTCCCTGCGGGACACCGTCCGAGCCGCTTTGGACGTGTCGTTCGCCTACCGGCGGGGCGCCCGGCAGCCCCGTTTCCGGCTCACGACGAAGCCTCGCTGCCGCTCGGCTCCACATTCAGACACTCCAGC
>CAVHMZ010000178.1:3386-4841 GCA_963637225.1 Segatella hominis | reverse complement strand
GTCATGAACCATATGGCGATAATGCACAGCAGCAATGCGTAGATTTCTATCGGGAACACCACGATCCCGACCGTGCCTATGGCCAGCTTCGGGAGGCAGATGTATATCGCGGCGATGACTGCGAGGTTCAATGCGACCACCAGCGGCGGGAGGATGTTCTTGTTCGTCCTTCCGTCCACCGACAGGAACTTGTAGCGAGGAGCGACGATGAGCAGCTGCAGGACGCCTGCGATGGTTATGAACAGCACCATCGCGGACCTTGCCGTTATCTCCGTCGTTCCGGAGCCTTTCCAGCCTATCTCCTCGATGAGGGCTTCGGCCGACCCGTAGCCGCTGAGCTGGGCCTGGTGGGCGAAGTCGATGGCCAGCATCCCGTTGTCGCATGCCCACCATGTAGCGCCGTAGATCGCAAGGCCGAAGGCCGCTATCAGGATGCACGAAGGGAAGCAGAATCTCAGCACTTCGGGCAAGACTAGGTCTTTGTTGTCATTGGGCTTCGCGAAGATGGTCAGGAAGAACGAGATCATCGTCACCGAGAAGAACGCGTAGTACGTGTTCTGGATGGGGGTCATCGGCGTGTTGTCGAACAGGAGGTACAGCGAGATGAACAGGAGCACGATGATGAGATTTCTGGTCAGGTGGAGCTTCAATATGTCCCTTATCCCCGAGATCGTCCTGCGGCCTTCGACGATGGCTTTCGGAAGAGCGGAGAAGTTGTCATCGATAAGGACCATGTCTGAAACTCCGCGGGCGGCGCCCGCTCCGCTCTGCAGGGACACTCCGACCTGTGCGGTCTTCAGGGACTTCACGTCGTTGACCCCGTCCCCGATCATGGCCACGTAGCGCCCGGAGCGCTTCAGGGACTCTATGACCTTCTCCTTGTTCTCGGGCTTCATGCGTCCGAATATGTTAGTTTCGAGGACTGCCTTGTCGAACTCCTCCGCGCTCATGGCGTCCAGCTCGGGGCCTGAGACTATCTTCCTCTCTCCGGGGATGTCCGCAAGGGAGAACAGGGCATCCACCGTGGCGGGGTCGTCGCCGGAGATGACCTTCAGGTCCATCCCGTTGTCAAGGAAGACCTGGATGGTCTTCCTGCAGTCGGGCCTGATCTCGTCTCTTATGGAGATCACAGAGGCGGGGGCCATGCGGTGGAGGACAGGGTTGCCGTCGGCATCGTGCAGGCCGTCATCTTCGGAGATGCAGAGGAGGACGGTCCTGAGGCCTTTCGAAGACTCGGAGGCTATGTACTCCTCTATCTCTTCGGAAGAATCCAGATAGCCCCTCAGGGCCGTCAGGGCTCCGACGTACATGACCGTGTCCTTTCCGTCGATTCTCGCCTTGACCGCGCTGTACTTCCTCGTCGAGGAGAACTGTATCTCGTCGATGAGCTCCGCATCCGATTCGCCGTAATGCGCCAGGATGGACTCCATCGTGCGGTTGCGGCTTCCGGAAAGG
>CAVHMZ010000178.1:0-3376 GCA_963637225.1 Segatella hominis | reverse complement strand
GGTCTTGTCCATGCAGACTGTGTCCACGTTGCTTATGGATTCGACGGAGTTCGCAGTTTGCAGAAGGGCGCCTTTGTTCATCATGCGTATCGCGGCGAGCATATACGTCAGGGTGATGAGGAGGAATATCCCGATGGGGACGACATCCGTGCAGACGACAAGGATCTCCAGGACTTCTCCGAACGTCTCGTCCGGGCTTATGAGGATCTTGAGCAGGGTCAGCGTGACCATGACCGCGGCGAAGATCATCATCATCTTGTTGATCGTCACAGCTTCCATCTGCAGCGGCGTCTTCTTGCAGTTGTACTTCTTCGCGGTCTTCAGTATCTGGTTGGCATAGCAGTCGTTGCCCACTGCCGTGGCCCTGTAGACCAGCTCCCCGGTTATGCAGACGGAGCCGGAGAAGATCTTGTCGCCTTCGTCCTTGCGCACGGTGCTCGATTCCCCGGTCAGGAGGGACTCGTCCATCTCGACAGACCTGCAGGAGAGGGCTATGCCGTCCACGAGGGCCTGCTCTCCTGCGCGGGTGACGATGACATCGTCCAAGACAATCTCCGTCTGGTCGATGATCTTCTCGGCGCCGTCGCGGATTGCCGTGACTTTCGGCCTCACTAAGAACGATATCTTGTCAAGCTTCCTTTTGGCCCGAACCTCCTGTATGGTCGTGATCACCGTGTTCAGCAGCAATATCAGGGTTGCTGATATCGCGCTGACGACCTCGCCGCACACGAGCAGCAGCGCGCCGAGGCCGAAAATGATGATGTTGAACGGAGAAGCCACATTCACGTACAGGATCTCAAGGTACGACCTGCTGTTGCGGACTTTCTCATTGTTGACCTGGCCTTGGGAGACGCGTTCGGAAACCTCTTCCGAAGTCAAACCTTTCATGCCGTATGCTCGTCTGGAACTTATTTCAAGATTGTGAATCATCTTCAACGGTTCGTGCATCATCGCGGCCTCCCGGGGCGCGGCTGTTCTGCCGGATCGCGGCCTGATGCGCTCATTGCAGGCCTTCCGGGCGGGGATCCGGCGGCTTCCGGGCGGGGATCCGGCGGCTTCCGGCGCCGGTATCTTCCGGGCCCGTCATTCGTGCCCGGCATGAGCCGGGGCCATGCCAACATACTAATCGCCCTTCCCCGATTGGCGTCGCATGGAAGGCTTCAAGACGTACGAGAGAGACTCTAAAGATCCGAAGAAGTTCAAGGTGGCCACTCTCGACGAGCTGCCTCCCGACGAGATCTATGTGCTAGACACGGAGACCACCGGGCTTGAAGGGGCACCGAAGGACCTCGTGGTGGATATCGGCATCTGCAAGGCCTCCCTCCGCAAGGGAACCGTCGAAGACGTCTATTCTTCTGTCCTCGGCTACGATGTGGACCAATGGGACGATTACCGCCGCGACGCATGGATCTTCCAGAACACCGACATGACCCTGGAGATGGTCGCCGATGCGCCCTCGGCCATGTCCGTCATCGACGACGTGCGCCGCATCCTCAGGAAGAAGTGCGTCACATCGTACAACGTCAAGTACGACATGGACAAGTTCCTCTTCCAGGAGCCCTGGTGCCTCCGCGGGGAGTTCGACCTGTGCGGCGACATCATGATCGCCGCCACGCCCGTGTGCAAGGTGCCCGGGATGTACAACGGCCAGAAGTACCGCTATCCGAAGCTGGACCTGGCCTACTCCAAGATCGTCGAGGGCGACCCCGCAGGCATCCACGGAGTCCAGGACCACAGGGCCCTGTCGGATGCCAGGATGGCGTCCTATGTCATGATCGAGCTGTTCCGCGGCGGCGATTACGAGCCCTGATCCTCTTCTTCGCGGTCTTCCGTGTAGGCTTCGCGGAGCTTCTCCATATACAGGCCCTCGAACCTGTCCACAGCCTGCCTGAAGACGTTCTTCCTCAGGAGGGCCAGCTCCGTCGCGAACCATGCGGCGGTCACCGCCAGGAGCACGGCCACGGCCTCTCCGGGGAACACGACCATCCCGATGAGCTTGATGGCGATCGCCGGAACGAAGAGGTACATGGCGCATATGACGAGGACCACCAGGGCGATGAGCGCCGGGGGGATGATGCTCTTGTTCGTCCTGCCGTCGATCGAGAGGAACCTGTAGCGGGGGGCGATCAGGAGCATCTGGAGTATTCCTGCCGCGGTAATGAAGAACAGCATGGCCGACCTGGCGACGATCTCGTCGGCGGAGGAGCCGTTCCAGCTCATGTGCGCGATGACGGCCTCGGCCGAGGAATAGCCTCCGAGCCTCGCCTGGAGGTCGAAATCCACCGTCAGATACCCGTTGGCGGCCGCCCACCACGATATCCCGTAGACGGCGAGGCCGAAGGCGGCGATCATTATCGCAGACGGGACGCAGAACCGGAAGACGTCCGGGAGGATCAGCTCCTTGTTCTCGTCGGGCTTGGCGAACAGGGTCATGAAGAAGGCCATGATCGTTACCGATACGAACGCGTAATAGGTGTTCTGGATAGGGGTCATCGGGATGTTGCCGACGATCAGGTAGAGCGACACGAACAGCAGCGCCAGGACGATGTTCCTGGTGAGGTAGAGCTTCAGGATGTCCCTCATGCCCGACACCGTCCTCCTGCCCTCCACGATCGCCTTGGGCAGGGCGGAGAAGTCGTCCTTCACAAGGACCATGTCTGCCACTCCGCGGGCCGCGCCGGCGCCGCTCTCCAGAGAAACTCCGACCTGTGCGGTCTTCAGGGACTTCACGTCGTTGACCCCGTCCCCGATCATGGCCACGTAGCGCCCGGAGCGCTTCAGGGACTCTATGACCTTCTCCTTGTTCTCGGGCTTCATGCGTCCGAATATGTTAGTTTCGAGGACTGCCTTGTCGAACTCCTCCGCGCTCATGGCGTCCAGCTCGGGGCCTGAGACTATCTTCCTCTCTCCGGGGATGTCCGCAAGGGAGAACAGGGCATCCACCGTGGCGGGGTCGTCGCCGGAGATGACCTTCAGGTCCATCCCGTTGTCAAGGAAGACCTGGATGGTCTTCCTGCAGTCGGGCCTGATCTCGTCTCTTATGGAGATCACAGAGGCGGGGGCCATGCGGTGGAGGACAGGGTTGCCGTCGGCATCGTGCAGGCCGTCATCTTCGGAGATGCAGAGGAGGACGGTCCTGAGGCCTTTCGAAGACTCGGAGGCTATGTACTCCTCTATCTCTTCGGAAGAATCCAGATAGCCCCTCAGGGCCGTCAGGGCTCCGACGTACATGACCGTGTCCTTTCCGTCGATTCTCGCCTTGACCGCGCTGTACTTCCTCGTCGAGGAGAACTGTATCTCGTCGATGAGCTCCGCATCCGATTCGCCGTAATGCGCCAGGATGGACTCCATCGTGCGGTTGCGGCTTCCGGAAAGG
>CAVHMZ010000177.1:0-5144 GCA_963637225.1 Segatella hominis | reverse complement strand
GGGGATGAAATCGGTTTTCACCCATCCCGGAGACACCTCGAGGACACAAATGCGCCGCGGATCTTCCTCGATCTCGGCCCTGAATCCTTCGCAGAACGAATGGACCATGGATTTGGTCGCCGCATACACTGCCAGCTCCTTCAGGGGCAGGTAGGCCGATGCAGAGCAGATATCGATGACCGCCGAATCCTTGGCGAGGTAAGGGCAGCATATCGCAGTCATATCGACGAGCGCGTTGCAGTTGAGGGAGATCATCCCGTTGATGTCATCGAGAGATTGCTCCGAGACCTTGCCGAACGTGCCGAACCCGGCGCAGTTGACGAGGTATGCGATCTCGGGAACTTCAGAATGCAGGATTTCATCAAGCTCGCGGATGGAACCGATATCTGTGAGGTCGAGCGTGAAAATGCGCGAATCGGTATTCAGACTGCCCGCTAATGCTTCCAGGCGGTCTTTCCTTCTGGCGACAAGCCAGATAGAATCAAGGCCTCCCGAATCGAGGCATCTGCAGAATTCCTCTCCGATGCCTGAAGAGGCACCGGTTACGATGGCGATCCTCATCCGCAGAGGACGGACGCCATGGCAGTGACAGCGACGACGATCATGATACCGACCATTCCGTAGGCATAGATCTTCTTCTTCATTGCAGCCTTCATTGATATGCGATTAAAGCACACGTATTAATCACTTTGCAGAACGCCGTTGGAGAAACCGCCGAAAATGCGACGGAAGTGGTTTGGGAAACGGTTTGCCGATCGTCAGATCAGTACACAGGGACCTTTCCGTCCACGAGGGCGTATCCGAGATACAGGTTCAGCACGAAGTTGGCCAGAGCGACGATTCCTTTCAGGAGAAGGAATATGCTGTCTCCATCACTTCCGGCAAGTCCGCCGAATATGAAGATCAGGGCAGTGGTCAGCAGGATGCAGGTGAGCGTCTTGGCCGTTCCCGCACGGACAGACCAGACCAGGGCGACCAGGTACATGATGCCGAGTGTCAGGTTGATGTACAGGTCTCCTCCGACGGCTCCGGCGAAAAACACTCCGAGGCCCACGAGCGCGAACACGGTGAAGCCGAAATTGCTGTTGGCCTTGTAAGCGGCGATCGAAGCGATGACAATGAATATCGCGGCAAGCATCAGCAGCGAGCCGAGATAATCGCCGATGTCATTGTCCACATCGAAATATCCGAATATGCATGCGAGGGCGATGGGCAACGATACCAGCGCCACGAAGAGAAGCCCGAATCCGGTCGGATCCAGGTTTTTGCATTCATCAGTCAAACTATTTTCCTCCTTCGGGATTGCTCCCTTGAGTGCAGTTTTGCTTTGCAGGGTATAAAATAGTTATTTTTTAACGGCGATAAATTACCAAAAAATTACCCATGATGATACATTAAAAATCCATATGATTGCATCCAAAGCCAGTATATCTGAATCAACAGATAATATTATATAATACTGGTTAAACCGATCTCAGAAATCATCCAGAGTAGGCAGCAGATCGACGTTCCTCTTGGACGGGTCCCTGATGCGGGAGGAGATCTTCAGCTGCACCTCGTTGAACCTCTCCGGCGTGATGACGGCGGAGGCATCATGCTTTATGAGGAGCTCCTCCCACCGCATGAACCCCGCATAGACGGGGTTGTGGAGGATGTTGGACAGGTTGTACTTGTTCCACGGATTGCCCCTTCTCGTGAGCCTTCCGGAAGAATTGAGCTGGTAGCAGACCGCATCGATGGTCGAGCCCGACAGGTACGAATCGAATATCTCGGAGACGACCTCCAGCTCTTCTGGGACATCGGACAGCTTCCCGTCCTCGATGCGGTATCCAAACGGGGGGTTGAAGCCCATGGTGCGCTTGCCTCCGGCGGTCTTCCCGAGGCCTTCGGCCTTCTCGCGCATGCCCATCTTGGTCCTCTCTCCGATCTGCTCGCTCTCCAGCTGCGCCATGCGCTGTATCATGTCCACGACGAACCTTCCGAGGGCGTTGCTGGTGTCCAGCGACTCGTAGCACGAGACGAACTCCTTCTTGTGCTTCTGGAGCGCTTCCATCATGTCCATGAAGTTGCGGCTGTTCCTGTGGACGCGGTCCATCTTCAGGACCACCAGGATGTCCCAAGAGTCTATCTCATCCATCATGCGCCTGTACCCGGGGCGCTTGATGCTCCTTCCGGAGTATCCGTCGTCGGCATAGATGCCTGCGATGTCGTAGTCTTCCGCCATGCACAGGTCTTCGAGTATGGCCTTCTGAGCGTCCAGAGAGTATCCTTCAGCGGCCTGCTCGTCGGTGGAGACCCTGACGTAGATCGCCGCGCGCTTCCTTCCTTCAGGCATCTGATCAGCAGTCCGGGAGGGGGCCGTTGATCGATTCGAACTGCTGCTGCGAGACGATGGCCTCCTGCTCTCCCTTCTTCAGGATGCCGTCCCAGCTCCTGTAGCCTGCATAGAGCGGGTTGTGGAGGATGTTGCAGACCGACTGCTTGTTCCACCGGCCGCCCTTCTTGGCGGGGACCTCGGCCTCGTTCAGGAAAGAGGCGATGTCGTCCATGGTAGAGCCTCTGCGGTACATATTGTACATAGCGCGGACGGTGTGGGCCTCTTCGGGCACGACAACCAGGCTCCCGTCGGCATAGGCGTAGCCGTAGGGATGTCCGGATCCGAGATGGCAGTCTCCTGACTCGGCCTTGAACTTCATCCCGATGTAGACCCTCTCGCCGATCTGCTCGCTCTCCAGCTGGGCGATCCTCTGCATGATGTCCATGACGAACCTCCCCATGGCGGTAGAGGTGTTGAACTTGTCCTGCATGGAGGTGAACTCCTTGCCCATGGACTTCAGCTGATCCATCATGATCGCGAAGTTCACGCTGTTCCTGTGGATACGGTCCATCTTCAGGACCAGTATCGTGTCCCATCTGTCCGATTCGGCCATCATGCGAGAATACTCGGGACGGTCCGTCGTCCTGCCCGAGAACCCCTCGTCGCGGTAGACATCGGCGATTTCCCAGTTCTGCACCCTGCAGTATGCCTCCAGCCGCTTCACCTGCGCATCCAGAGAATATCCTTCGACCGCTTGATCTTCCGTCGATACCCTGACGTAAATCGCTGCGCGCATGCATCCATCCCAAGGGATTCATCGGATGCTCCGTATAAAAACGGTGCTATCCGGCCGATCGGGCGAAGTTCTCAGAATCAACGGTCTCCGCCCCCCGGCGAGAGAACCGGAGGACGTAATGAGTTTAGCCGCAGGAGCTTACCCGTACGCTCCCGAGGCTGTCCCCGGCCTTGCGGCCTTGGACTGTGATGGTTCGGGCTCACATCCCGGGCATTCCGCCGGCGCCTGCGCCTGCGGGAGGCGCGGGGGCAGACCTGCGGGACGCGATGACATCGTCGATCCTGAGGATCATGTTGGCCACTTCCTCGGCGGAGTTGATGGCCTGGACCTTGACCCTGAGGGGCTCCACGACGTTCTGGGCGAGCATGTCGACTGCCTCGCCGGAGTCCAGGTCGAGGCCGAAGTACTTGGCTTTGGCGCTCTTCTTCTCGTGGGCGTTCTTCAGCTTGATGATGCTGTCGATGGGATCGATGCCGGCATTCTCGGCGAGGGTCCAGGGGATGATCTCCATGGCCTTGGCGAACTTCTCGATGGCGAGCTGCTCCCTTCCGCCGACGGATGCGGCGTAGTCCATGAGCTCGAGCTCGAGCTCGATCTCGGGGGCTCCTGCGCCTGCGACGACCTTCCCGTCCTCCATGGCGACGCCGACGACGCGGATGGAGTCGTTGAGGGCCCTCTCGACTTCCTCGAGCACATGCTCGGTTCCGCCACGGACGAAGATGGTGATCGCCTTGGGGTTCTTGCAGCCGGTGATGAACGCCATTCCGTCCTCTCCGACCTTCTTCTCCTCTACCGCTCCGGCGGTTCCGAGGTCGGACTTTGAGAGCTCCATGACGTTCCCGACGATGGTCGCTCCGGTAGCTTTGGCGATGGCCTCGAGGTCGGACTGCTTGAGCCTCCTGTATCCGAGGATGCCGTTCTTGGCGAGGTAGTGCTGGACCAGCTCGTCGACTCCCTTCTGGCAGAACACGACGTTGGCTCCGGTCTCCTTGATCTTGTCGACCATGGCCTTCATGGTGTTCTCTTCCTCGGCGAGGAAGGAGGACATCATGGTCGGATCGGTGATCTGGATCTGGGCGTCGAACTCGGTCTTCTTGACCTCGAGGGGGCAGGAGAACAGGGCGATCTTCGCTTTCTCGACATGGGTGGGCATCCTGGAGTGGACCTTCTCCTTGTCGATGACGACTCCCTGCACCAGGTTGGTGTCGCCGATGACTCCGCCGACCTTCTTCTGGATGCGGATGTTCTTGGTGTCGACCTTGCCGTCCTCCTCGACGGATTTGCAGGCCTTGACGACGATGTCGGCCAGGGCGGCCTCCTCGTCTCCGACGGACTTGCCGATGAGGGCGGTGCTCGCGACGGTCTTGAGGGTCTTCTCGTTCTTGGCGTCGATGGCGATCTCGTTGAGGATCTCCACGGCCTTGTCGGCGGCCATCTTGAACCCGTTCGTGATGACGGTGGGGTGGACGTTGGCGTCGATCAGGGATTCGGACTGCTTGAGCAGCTCGCCGGCGAGGACGACGCTGGTGGTGGTTCCGTCCCCGCACTCGGCGTCCTGGGTCTTGGCGACCTCGACGATCATCTTGGCGGCGGGGTGCTGGACGTCGATCTCCTTCAGGATGGTGACTCCGTCGTTGGTGATGACGACGTCGCCGATGGTGTTGACCAGCATCTTGTCCATCCCCTTGGGTCCGAGGGTGGACCTGACCGCGTCGGCGACGGCCTTGGCGGCGCTGATGTTGTTGAACTGTGCTTCCTTGTCTTTGCTCCTCTCCGTGCCCTCTTTGAGCACGATGACGGGCTGGTTTCCAGAACCGTACATGGTAATTATCACCTGTAGTTTGAGTACGACAATTTAGTTCTTCTATAAAAATAATTCTATTCTACCATCGTTCGGAGCAGAGAATCCAGACATCGCTGGGTGTTGCTGTCGGACACGATGTCCAGACCCCTTGACAGGCAGGCATCGCGGAACTTCCTCTCGGCCTCGGGCGACGGACGAATCCCCATGCGCTCGAGCCTGGTCGGATC
>CAVHMZ010000176.1:870-24672 GCA_963637225.1 Segatella hominis | reverse complement strand
CTTGTGAGGTCGGCAACGGAGCCGGCGTGGTCCCCGCGCAAGCGGGGGTGATCCTCGGACAGGACTACTATGAAGGATGGATCCCTGGTGGTCCCCGCGCAAGCGGGGGTGATCCCATCATCCTGCAAGTGCGGAAGGAGGCCTAAAGGTGGTCCCCGCGCAAGCGGGGGTGATCCCAACTGCAAAGTCATCGCAGATACCAAGGCAAGGTGGTCCCCGCGCAAGCGGGGGTGATCCCGTACACGCTTTACCGCGACGGAGAGGGAAAGAGTGGTCCCCGCGCAAGCGGGGGTGATCCCGGCCTGTGGAACCGCAACGGCGGGACGGACGGGTGGTCCCCGCGCAAGCGGGGGTGATCCCAAGGCCGACAGGCGCGACGAACGCCTTGGAATGTGGTCCCCGCGCAAGCGGGGGTGATCCTTTGCAAAGCCAAGCGATGTATTCCATCCCCGTGTGGTCCCCGCGCAAGCGGGGGTGATCCCTAAATGTGCTGGAATGCCAAGAGCGGTAAAAGGTGGTCCCCGCGCAAGCGGGGGTGATCCCCGCGCCCTTGTGAGGTCGGCAACGGAGCCGGCGTGGTCCCCGCGCAAGCGGGGGTGATCCTGACATTATCAATAAGGTTAACGAAATTGTTGAGTGGTCCCCGCGCAAGCGGGGGTGATCCGTCAAAGTCCAAATTAAAAAATGCCAGCGTTATGTGGTCCCCGCGCAAGCGGGGGTGATCCCTTGTTGACAAAGATCGCCGGCTTGTCCTGCGCGTGGTCCCCGCGCAAGCGGGGGTGATCCCGTCGGTTTGTACCGGGGGTAACGTCGGTTTGTGTGGTCCCCGCGCAAGCGGGGGTGATCCTGTATTGCGACATTCCTAAACGCGAAAATTTCCGTGGTCCCCGCGCAAGCGGGGGTGATCCTCTTCAATCTCGGTACCATAATGGCGGTTCTTTGTGGTCCCCGCGCAAGCGGGGGTGATCCCCGCCCTTTACCGTGGGGAAAGAATTAGGACAAGTGGTCCCCGCGCAAGCGGGGGTGATCCTGCCAGAAGAAGCCCAGAAGTTCGTGGCTGAATGTGGTCCCCGCGCAAGCGGGGGTGATCCCAACCACTAAAGGGGGGCAAAGGGCTGTTTTATGTGGTCCCCGCGCAAGCGGGGGTGATCCGCAGGCCATCTTCGGAGGAGGGGCACTCGTGAGGTGGTCCCCGCGCAAGCGGGGGTGATCCCAGGCGATGTGAATGCTCCGACGGAGGTTTTGAGTGGTCCCCGCGCAAGCGGGGGTGATCCTCCTTCCTACGTCATCACGCACAATGTTCTCAAGAGATCCCCGCGCAAGCGGGGGTGATTCCCCGCCATATGTGTCTACAAAAGGTGTCTTGGAACGGTCCCCGCGCAAGCGGGGAGATTCTACACGAACTGCCAAATGGCCGAAAGGTATAATAGTGATCCCGCGCAAACGGAGGTCCATTTATAGGCGATAGCTATGGCAAACGGTTCGTTATCAGAAGAAGGGCTGATGTTCAAACCAGTCGGTATTGAAGAAGCCCGTGAGTCCTATCAGGAAGCCGTAGACAGAGCTACGTCTGAAAAGAGGAAGCAGATTCTACGGGACCTATTCAAGAAAGGATACGGCGAAGACCTATAAGGCTCAACTGTGGTTCCCGTGCAAGCGGGATTACATTCATATCATCTATGTATTATCGTTAGAGGGGGCAGGATATTCTGGAATCGCTGAGAGTGGTCGAGGCCAACCCGTTTTTTTATCCGTCGATGGGTGGAATCGAACGTCGCATGCACGTTACAGCCAAGCATTTGACAAGACTGGGCCATGATGTAACAATCCTGACTGCACAGCTTCCCGGAACGCCTCTTGAAGAGGAATCCGAATACGGATACAAGATTGTCAGAATCCCATCGAAATTCTATGATGTTTACAATCCGCCGTACGTGGTCACGCATGGCGTGCTCGACTATCTTAACGAAATGAAACCTGATCTTGTCGACTACAATTATCGCTGGGCGCCAAGTTTTGATGGCGAGGTTGCCAAATACCGGGGCGTGAAAATCTTCACTTATCACAATCTCTGGGGTGAGGGCCGCGGATTACAGGGCGTGATCTCTGAGGTGAACGACCGGCTGTACCGCAAGAAGCTGGACTCATACAGTCATATCATGCCCGTCACCGAGTTCGTTCGTCAGGACCTCATCAAGCACGGTGTCGATCCCTCTCGGATGACCGCTATCGATAACTGTTTGGATGAGATTCCGCCGCTGTCTGACGAGGAGGGCGATTTCATCCTAAGCCTTGGCCGTCTTGTGGACACCAAAGGACTGACCTATCTGATCGAAGCCATGAGGTATATCGACTGCAAGCTCATTCTCTGTGGCACTGGTCCAGAGGAGAAGAAGCTTCAGAAGATGATTTCCAAATACAATTTAGGCGATCGCATAGAGCTCAAAGGATGGGTTTCCGAAGAGGAAAAGGCTCATTTGATGAGTACTTGCCGTTTCTTCGTTATGCCGTCTCTCTATGAGTCTTATGGTCTCGCTGCGCTTGAGGCTCTCTCTTATGGAAAGCCAATCGTCTGTACCGATGTGGATGGCCTTCCCGGCAACGTGAAGGACGCAGGATTTTATGTCAAGCCGAAAGATTCCAAAGGTCTTGCAGATGCCATTAATCGTCTCAACGCCGACGAGGATCTCAGGCAGGACCTGTCCAAAAAGGCAATCAAAGTGTCTCGCGAAGTCACATGGGACACGCAGATTCTGAAAGTAGAGGCGCTTTTTAAAAATGTGATTAACGGGGACATCTAAGATGGATGTCGGACAGTTCCTTTTCAATCTTTTCGGTGCCGACGGCGGATGGGGCGTGGTGCTGTGCATCTTCCTCATTTTCTTGATAGACGCCTTCTTGTTCCCGACACTGCCCGAACTCTTCTTTATCTTAGGCTTCTCATACGACCCGTCTATAGAGTTCGGCCTTCAGCTCTTGGGCGCAGCAGTCGTTGCCGAGTGGATTGGAATTTTCTCGCTTTATTACGTGGTAAAGCACATCCGTATTCCTGCTAAAGTTTCCAAAGTTGTGGACAAATATGTCAATTTCTTGATGCTTAAAGACGAACGTCTGCTTTTGCTCAATCGCATAGCGCCGACTATACCCTTTGCGGGCGCGTTCATCTGCATCGCCAACTGGGACATCAAAAAATGCTGGTTCTACATCACTCTCGGCTGCGTCCTGAAGTACGGCGTGATCATGCTCCTCAGCGATCAGCTCTACAAGTACTACGCCGAGTCCGCTCAAACGATGACGATAATCATGCTCATCGTCATCCTGGCCATCAGTTTCGCATTGTCTTTCATCATGAAGAAGCGCAACGGCCTGGACCAGAAGGACGAGCCATCCGAGTAAGGCTTTCACAAATAGTTATTATGGGCCGTGCCAATCGCGAGCCGATAAAATGAAGGCTGTAATCCTAGCAGGCGGCTTCGGGACCAGGATCTCGGAGGAGAGCCATCTCAAGCCCAAGCCCATGATCGAGATCGGAGACAAGCCGATCCTTTGGCATATCATGAAGATCTACGGCGCCAGCGGGATAACCGACTTCATAATCTGCGCCGGCTACAAGCAGCACATCATCAAGGAGTACTTCTCCAACTACGCGCTGTACAACAGCGACGTGACCTTCGATTTCCAGACAGGCCGGATGACCGTCCACTCCAACGAGTCCGAGCCCTGGAAGGTCACCGTCGCCGACACCGGCCTGAACACCATGACCGGCGGGCGCATCAAGCGCATCAGGGACTACCTGGGAAACGACGGATCGTTCTGCCTCACATACGGCGACGGCGTCTCCGACGTTCCTGTCAAAGATGTCATAAAGTTCCACGAGGAGCGCGGCAAGAAGGCCACCATCCTCGCAGTCCGCCCCGCCGGAAGGTTCGGCATCATGGACATGTCCGGAGACGACGTCCTCTCCTTCAGGGAGAAGAGCGCCGACGACGTCGGCTGGATCAACGGCGGGTTCATGGTCCTGGACAAGAGCGTCATCGACTACATCGATGGAGACGGCACAACATTCGAGCGCGAGCCCATCGAGAGGCTGGCTGCCGACGGCCAGCTCAATGCCTACAAGCACAGCGGGTTCTGGCAGTGCATGGACACCCTCCGCGACAAGGAAGGCCTCCAGAAGCTCTGGGATTCCGGCAAGGCCCCCTGGAAAGTCTGGTGATCCTTTGCGCAACGGTTTCTTCAGGGGCAAGAGCGTGCTCCTCACCGGGCACACGGGCTTCAAAGGCTCCTGGATGTGCGTCCTGCTGGACAGCCTGGGCGCCGAGGTCCACGGATACTCCCTGGAGCCGCCGACCGATCCGAGCCTCTGTTCCATAGCGGGCCTGGAATCCATGGCGGGCTCCCGCATCGGCGACATCAGGGACCTTGGTTCCCTGGGATCCTTCTACTCCGACGTCGATCCCGACATCGTCATCCACATGGCCGCCCAGCCCCTTGTCCGCGAGAGCTACCGGTACCCCCGCCTCACATACGAGACCAACGTCATGGGCACCGTGAACATCCTGGAGTGCCTCAGGCTCCATCCCGGCGCGCAGTCTTTCCTGAACGTCACCACGGACAAGGTCTACGACAACATCGAGACGGACAAGCGCTACGTCGAGACCGACCCCCTGGACGGCTACGACCCCTATTCCAACTCGAAGAGCTGCTCCGAGCTGGTCACCCACAGCTACCGGCGCAGCTTCCTTTCGGACGTCTGCCCCGTGTCCACCGCCAGGGCGGGCAACGTCATCGGCGGAGGCGACTTCGCCAAGGACAGGATCGTCCCCGACTGCGTCGCGGCGGCCATGGCCGGCAGACCCATCGAGCTGAGGAATCCCAATTCGGTCCGTCCATACCAGCACGTCCTGGAGCCTCTGCACGCCTACCTCAGGATAATCGAGGCCCAGGCCTCCGACGGGAGCCTGGCCGGAGCGTACAACGTCGGCCCAAGGAAGGAGGACTGCGTCACCACCGGCCAGCTGGCGGACCTGTTCTGCGATTGCTGGGGCGAAGGAGCTTCATGGATCTCCCGTTCGGACAACGGCCCCCACGAGGCCAATTTCCTCAAGCTGGACAGCGCCCTCATCTCAGAGAAGCTGGGCTTCAGGCCCAGATGGCATATCGGCGATGCGGTCTCCAAGACCGTGGAATGGACGAAGGCATGGATCGCGGGGGACGATGTCCTCGACGTCATGCGCTCTCAGATCAAAGAATACGAGGCGATGGAATGAAGGCTATCGTCACTGGAGCCAACGGGTTCGTGGGCTCCGCAGTCGTGAAAGAGCTGATCTCCAGCGGATATGAGGTCACGGCAGTGGTCCATGGCGACCATTGGAGGCTCGACGGCCTGGATGCAGACATCATAGCATGCTCCAGGGACAGGATATCCGAGCTGGAATCCCAGGTCGATGGCATCGATATCTTCTACGACCTGGCCTGGGACGGCTCCGCCGGCCCAAAGAGGGCCGATGTCCGCCTCCAGCTGGACAATGCGGCCTGGACCGTCGACGCGATGAACACCGCTAAAGCCATCGGATGCTCCAGGTTCCTCCACGCGGGCTCCATCATGGAGCGCGAGGTCATGGCCGCCGCCTATTCCGACGGCATGCGCCCCGGCCAGGGGAACATCTACGGATGCGGGAAAGCGACGGCGCACATCATGTGCCGCTCTGTTGCTTCGCAGATAGGCATCGATCTGGCCTGGCCGATGATCACCAACGCCTACGGCCCGGGGGAGCTGAGCCCCAGGCTGGTCAATTCCACCCTACGCAAGTGCATCGACGGTGCATCTCCGGAGTTCACGGCCGCCACCCAGAGCTATGATTTCGTGTACATCGACGACGTCGCCCGCGCGTTCAGGCTCATCGGCGAGCGCGGCATGCCTTTCACGGACTACCTCATCGGAAGCTCCGGGGCCAAGCCCCTCAGGGAGTTCCTCCTGGAGATGCGCGGCGCGGTCGCGCCGGAGCTGGAGTTCAGGTTCGGCAGCATCCCGTTCACCGGGGTCGACCTCCCGCTGAGCGCGTTCGACTGCTCTAAGACCGAGCGCGATACAGGGTTCAGGGCGCAGGTGAGCTTCGCGGAAGGCTGCAGGCGCACGATGGAGTGGCTAAGATCAAGGGAATGATAGGCATGGTTCAGAAGTTCGAGTTCAGGGAGACGGAGATCGAAGGCCTCTATGAGATAACGCCCTTCGACGCAGAGGACATCAGGGGATGCTTCACGAAAGACTACTCCAAGGAAGTGTTCGAGGCGAACGGCATCCGCCACGACCTGGCCGAGGTGTTCTACACCACCAGCCATCGCGGAGTCGTCCGCGCGCTGCACTTCCAGCGCGAGAAGCAGCAGCCCAAGCTGGTCAGATGCATCTGCGGGCATGTGTGGGATGTGGTGGTCGACCTGAGGAAGGACAGCCCCACGTTCAGGAAATGGCTCGCCTTCGACCTCGTCGGCGACAACCGCAAGGAGATCCTGGTCCCCGCCGGATGCGCCCACGGGTACCTGGTGCTGGAGGAGTCCGTCGTCTCGTACAAGTGCGCCGAGAAGTTCTACGGCGAGTACGACGACGGCATCCTCTGGAACGACCCCGACCTGGCGGTGGCCTGGCCGCTGGACCTGGTCGGCGGAGCCGGCAAGGTCATCCTCTCCGACAAGGACCTGGGCCTGCAGACGTTCGCCCAGTTCATGGACCGTTACGGCGGGTTCCGATGAGGTACATCGTAGTGGGATGCGGCCTGTCCGGAGCCGTCGTCGCAAGGCATCTCGCCGAGGCCGGGCATGAAACGGAGATCTGGGAGAGGCGGAGCCATATCGGCGGCAACATGTTCGATCACCGCGAGGAGCACGGGTTCCTCGTGCAGGATTACGGGCCCCACACGTTCCACACGAACGATCCGAAGCTGATGGAGTACATGGAGCGGTTCCAGGAGTGGGACCCTTACATCCTCAGGTGCGGGGCGGTCTGGGACGGGCGCTTCACCCCGACCCCGTTCAACTTCGCCACCATCGACGCCTTCTTCTCTCCGGAGGAGGCCGCGGACCTCAAGGGCAGGATCTCCGGGGCCTATCCCGGGCGCGACACGGTCACTGTCGTGGAAGCGCTGGAATCCGAGGATCCCGGGATCCGCAGATATGCCGAATACCTGTTCGAGAAGGATTACCGCCCTTACACGTCCAAGCAGTGGGGGATACCTCCGGACGAGATCGACCCAAGCGTCCTGAAGCGCGTGCCTTTGAGGATGTCCTATCGCGACAGGTACTTCGACGATCAATTCCAAGTGATGCCCCATGTCTCTTTCGCGGACTTCTTCGAGAGGCTGCTGGACCATCCGAACATCAGGGTCGAGCTGGGGGCGGATGCTCTGGACAGGATGCGCATAGAAGGCGGCAGGGCCGTCGTCGACGGCATCGGCGATCCCTTCGTGATCTACACCGGGGCTCTGGACGAGCTCTTCGGGTACAGGTTCGGGAAGCTCCCGTACCGCTCGCTCGTCTTCTCGCCGTTCTACTCGCAGGCGGACTCCTTCCAGCCCGCCCCCGTGGTGGCGATGCCCGGAGACAAGGAGATCGTCCGCATAACGGAGTATAAGAAGCTCCCCATCCAGGACCTTCCCGGCACGGTCTGCGTGGAGGAGAGGTCCCTTGCCTACGACCCCGACGCGGGGCTGGAGCCTTACTATCCGGTGCTCACAGAAGAGAGCAAAGCCTTGTACGAGAAGTACCGCGAGCTCGCCTCGACGATTCCCAACCTGAGGTTCTGCGGCCGCCTGGCGGACTTCCGCTACTACAACATGGACCAGGCCCTCGCGAGGGCCCTGGAATTGGCATCAACGCTCTGACTTCGCGGCCAGGCGCTCCTTCTTGGACTCGATGACCTCTCTGTAGAGCTCCTCGAGCTTGACGGCGCTGCTCTCCTCGGAGTAGGACTTGGCCCTTTCCATGGCCTTCTCGCGGATCTCCCCGCGGCATGTGCCCAGCGCTTCGATAACGCGGTCGGCCATGTCCTTGATGTCCCCGTCGAAGAGGTACCCGTTCTCGTTGTCGATGATGATCTCCCTGAACGCCCTCACCCTGGGGACGACGATCGGGACCTTGCACGCCATGGCCTCCATGAGGCTCAGGCCCTGGGTCTCGAACCTGGACGCGGAAACGCACACTTCCACCATGGTGTAGTACTTGGGAAGGTCCTCCCTCTTCACCATGCCGATCAGGTGCACCCTGGACTCCTGATGCTCCTCGGCGATGACAGTCTTAATGTAATCCTGGGCGGGGCCGTCGCCGTCTATTATGAGATCCACATCGTCGGGCAGGTACTTCAGCGCCTGGACCACCTGCTCCACATGCTTCTCGAAGGACAGCCTCCCCACGCACATGATGGCCCTCTTGCCTACGAGGCCCATGGATTCCCTCAGGCCCTCCGGCTCCTCCATCGGGCGGAACATGTCCGTGTCCACGCCCGCGGTTATGACCCTGGACGCCCTGGGTTCCACGCCGTTCTCGGCCAGCTCCTCCAGGATGGGGGTTGTGAACGACACCACCGCATCGGAGTGGTTCAGCAATGCCCTCAGATACACCCAGGACAGCTTCTCCATGATGTCCACGGGCAGCTTCACCGGCAGGTAGTACTTCATGGCGTCCGTGACCATGGTCCCCATCGTCACGACGTAGGGGATCTTCAGCGTGTGCGCGGCGATGAACCCCTTCAGGGCCATGAGCGTGAGCCCGTGGGAGTGGATCACATCGGGGTTGATGGATTCAAGGATCTCCCTCTTGTTCGAGCGGTATATCGGAAGGTAGTACCCGTTGTAGGCCGAGAACTTCGCCGACCTGAAATAGTACACGCCTTCGATTCTGTCCTTCTCGCCCGGATCCGGAGCGACGATGAACACCTTGTGCCCCAGCCTTTCGAGCGCCTTCTTCTCCGAGTCGACCACGAAGACCATCCCGTCCACGGTCGGGTGGTAGCTGTCTGTCAGGAGCACTATGCGGAGCGGCCTGTCCGTTTGGACTGCCTCCGGCCGGGAATCGGCGTTCTCGCTCATGTTCATCGGCTTTGCGACGCATATAATATTATTATCGTTTGCGATTTCGGGCGCAGGTGTAACAGTGCACGTCATATCGCTGATCGTCAAGAACGAGTTCGGGGTCATGCAGAGGGTCATGGGAGAGTTCACCCGCAACAAGATCAACGTCGAGACAATCGTCGTCGGGAAATGCGAGCTTCCCGGCAAGAGCCGCATGGTCCTGTCCGTGATCAGCCACGATGCCGCCGAGACCGCCATCGCCAGGCTCGAGAAGCTCCAGGACGTCTACGAGGCGGAGCTGATCCCGGAGTCGGGGCAGTCGGCTTACGCATTGCTCTCCACCTCCAGCGGGAACGTCGGGGTGGTCGGAGGGTCCGACCAGGTGGAGGAGCTCATAGAGCGCAGCCACCCGGAGCGCTACGTCAAGGCGCTCAACGCGCTCTGAGCCGTCCCCCGGGCTTGCGCCCCTGCGGACGCGGATGACAGTGCCAGCACGGCGGATGCGCGTTTCTGTCGAATAACGCTATATACGAGTATAGCCTAAATCCGCGCGATAGTCCTTAGGACTGAACCGAGACTTCAACGGTCGAGGAGGCCACAGGATGGATGGGATACATTACAGGGCCAGAGCTCCGCTGAGGGTGGGGCTTGCGGGCGGCGGCACGGATGTCGAGCCGTATGCCTCCGAGAAAGGGGGAGCCGTCTTCAACACTACGATCAATCATTATGCCTACTGCACGGTCACGCCCACCGATGACCACGATATGTCCGTGCATTCCACCGACTACGGGAAGTACAACGCGTCCCTGAACGACGGGCCGCTCCCGCTGGACGGGAACATGGACCTCATCAAGGCGGTGACCAATCATTTCAGCATCACCGACGGGTTCAGGATGTTCCTGCAGTCCGAGGCGCCTCCGGGGTCCGGGCTGGGCGGGTCGTCCACGGTGATCGTGTCGATCATCGCGGCGATATGCGAATGGAAGAACATCAGGCTCACCAGCATGGAGATGGCCCGCCTCGCGTACAAGCTCGAGAGGGAGGTCATCGGCCTGAAAGGGGGGAAGCAGGACCAGTACGCCGCCGTGTTCGGAGGGTTCAACCTCATGACCTTCGGAGCGAACGGGTCCGTGAACGTGAACCGCGTCAAGATTCCCCGCGACACCGTCAACGAGCTCCAGTACTCATCGCTCCTGTGCTACACAGGCACTCCCCGCGAGTCGGCGACCATCATCGCCAGCCAGGTGGACAAGTTCGAGAAGGGGCAGAACGTGGACGCCCTGGACCAGACCAAGAGGATCGCAAAGGAGATGGTCTGCGCTCTGGAGAAAGGGGACATAGTCGCCGCCGGCGAGCTCCTGGACGAGTCCTGGGAGTACAAGAAGGAGTTCTCCAGCAAGGTCACCAACCCCATGATAGATGCCTATTACAGCAAGGCCAAGGCCGAAGGGGCCATAGGCGGGAAGGTGTCCGGCGCGGGAGGTGGCGGTTTCATGTACTTCATATGCAGATACGACCGCAAGTACAGCGTGGCGAAGGCCCTTCAGTCGATGGGCGCCACCGTCGCGGACTATATGTTCGAGCCCGAAGGGGTAATATCCTGGAGATATCCAAATGAATGACACGATCACAGCCGAGCTGAAGAGGAGCGCAGAGACGATTTCGAAGATAGATCCCGCCCAGATACGCAGGGCGGCAGACATCCTGATCGAATGCTTCCGCAACGGCGGACAGGCGATCTTCATGGGCAACGGCGGGTCCTCCGCCGATGCGCAGCACATCGCCGCGGAGTTCTCCGGAAGGTACATGCTGGAACGCCCCGCGCTGCCTGGTGTGTGCCTGTCCAACATCGCTCCCGTCACCGCGATCGGCAACGATTACTCTTACGACCTTGTCTTCAAGAGGCAGATCGAGGGCATCTGCAGGAAAGGGGACGTCGTCATCGGCATGTCCACGTCCGGGAACTCCAAAAACGTGATCCTCGCGATGGAGGCCGCCAAGGAGCGCGGCGCCGTCACGATGTCCTTCACGGGAGACGGCGGGAAGCTCAGGGAGATCGCGGACTGCGCCGTCGTCATCCCCTCGAAGGAGACGCCCCGCATCCAGGAAGGCTACCTCTGCGCGTGCCACACCATGTGCGGCATCGTCGAGAGGGAGCTGTTCGGCCGGCGAGCGGTGTTCATCGACAGGGACGACACCATAGCGAAGGACGTCCCTTATTGCAGCGATCCGGACCTGTTCGATCTGTTCGAAGATGTGCCTCCGGCCATAAAGAGGCTCAACGACGCGGGCTTCCTGGCGATCGTTGTCACCAACCAGTCCGGCATCGGGCGCGGGTACTTCGGCGAGGAGACGCTCGGCAGGATCCATGAGAAGATGAAGGCGCAGGCAGCCCGGGCCGGCGGCCGCATCGACGATATATTCTACTGCCCCCACGCGCCCGGCGACCGCTGCTCCTGCAGGAAGCCCGAGATCGGGATGGGCATCGCGGCGATCATGAAGCACGGCATCGACCCTTCCAGGTCGTTCATGATCGGCGACCACGACAAGGACATGGAGTTCGCCAGGCGCCTGGGATGCAGGGGCATCAGGGTGTCTTCGGAGTTCGCGTTCTCCGATGCGGTGGACGCAATATTGGAAGGGCGTTCTGAAAACGTGTAAATAGGGAAACACTTGTGCGCTTCCACGTGAGCGGAGACCTCGTCTCCCTACCGACATTCCAAAGGTGTTACACATGGACAAGACGGAAAAGATCTGGCTGAACGGAAAGCTGGTCGACTGGGCCGATGCTAAGGTCCACGTCCTCGCGCATGCCCTGAACTACGGGACAGGGGTCTTCGAAGGCATCAGGGTCTACCACACCCCCAAGGGGATGGCCATCTTCAGGCTCAGGGACCATGTCCAGAGGCTCATGGACGGCTGCAGGATCATGGGCATCGACCTGGAGTTCGGCGGGAAGGCATACGGCAAGGAAGACATCTGCAACGCCATCAAGGATGCCGTCCGCGCCAACGGAGATGCCGTCGACTACGTCAAGCCCTGCGTCTTCCTGAGCGGAGAGGAGGTCGGCCTCAACCCCGACGGCGTCCCCTCGTCCTTCGCCATCACCTGCATCCACATGGGAGCGTACCTCGGAGACGCCAACTCCGGCGCCAAGCTGATCACGTCCTCCTGGCAGAGGCCCGACAACCTGTGCGGCCCCGCCGGAGCCAAGGTCAACGGATCCTATGTCGCATCCACCCTCGCCAAGAGGGAGGCCCACCGCCAGGGCGCCGACGAAGCGATCATGCTGAACTCCGTCGGGCATGTCGCCGAGTGCACCGGAGAGAACATCTTCATGAGCTTCCACGGCAAGATCGTCACCCCCTCCCTCGCAGAGTGCATCCTCGGGGGCATCACCAGGGACTCGATCATAAAGGTCGCCGGGGACCTGGGGTACGAGGTCCTGGAAGAGCCCGTCTCCAGGTTCATGCTCATGTCCTCCGACGAGGTCTGGATGACCGGCACAGCGGCGGAGATCGCGCCCATCACGTCCTACGACGGGCAGGTCGTCGGCAACGGGAAGCCCGGGAAGATCGCCGCGGAGATCCACGCCAAGTTCCGCGAGATAGTCGCCGGCAAGGACCCCAAGTACGAGGCCTGGCTGGACTACGTCAACTAAACATTTCTGGCCCTTCGGGGCCTTTCACGCTTTTCCATCCGTCCGGACGCCGGCAGGCGAACCTTTAACCGCTTCCTCTGCCGTCGCTGGGACGGAGTTGCAGTCGTATGTCGTACGAATCGTTCTTCACGGACATGGTCATAGACACGCCGGAGAAGGCCGAGAGGCTCAACAGGTATGTCGAGAGCGGCATCACATGGAAGTCTAACGGCAGCAAGATCGAGTTCGCCGGCAAGGAGTTCATCCGCAAGGTCATCGAGAAGTACAATCCCAAGGATTGAACCCCGCATCTGATGCGGCTCACTCCGCGCTCTCCGCGGCTCCTTTCTTGAACACGACGTATTTGCTCAGGATCCAGTTCAGGACGATCTCCACCACGCTGGTGATGATCTTCGCCAGCATCCCGCTGGTGGCGAACAGTATCGACAGGAAGCCGAAGTCTATGTTTATGGCGCCGAGCCCCATCCAGTCGTTGAGGACGGGGAACAGTATGAACGCGACGATCCCCGTGAAGATCCTGGAGCTGAAGAACGAGCCCAGCTCCCACAGGACGGTGCGGGCCTTAAGCGTCTTGCTCCCGAAGACGAGCCATTTGTTCACCACGAAGGCGAACGCGACTCCGCACACCCACGAGAGGATGTTGCTGATGTTCGGGTCGATGCGGAAGGCTCTCACGAAGAGCGCATAGGACGCCAGGGTGACCAGCGTCGTGAACGCGCCCCAGAACACGTAGAGGATAGCCTCGCGGTGGGCCTTCATGAAGTCCATGACTCCTTTCATCGCTGGTGTCAACGCCTTCTGATACAAAAAGGGAGCAGGGGGCTCAGGATGCGGAGGCGACGGCCTCTATGAGTCTGCGCTTGGCGAACATCACGGCGAGGACGGACAGCGTGCCGATGTACTGCATCGCGCCTCCGGCGTAGTAGATGATGTCCATCGGGCAGATCCCGCCGACGAGGCTGCTCTGGGTCCACCTTATCGCATCTGCCGCCCAAGACGTGCTCATGAGGTCGGTGAACTGGGCGACGGTCATGAAGTTCGCCGCGGTGGCCGCGAGGACGAACATCGTCGTCCCGACGCAGAGGATCGCGAACGGGATCCTGTACCTCCTGTCGTCGAGCATATGTATTATTAAAAGGGGCAGCAGGAGCAGGATGTACTGCGGGGTCGCGGGGTACAGGAACAGCAGCGACAGGTTGATGAACGCCAGGGCGAGGAGGGCCCTGTCCCTGTCGCCGCCCCTGTACCTGCTCATCGCCCTTCCCAGGAAGGCGGACACGATCACCAATGCGCAGTAGAACGCTATGGTCCCTATCCTCTCGAGCGAGCTCAGCCCCGAGCCGGTGTCGGAGCTGGCCCTGGATGTCAGGAACGCGAAGCAGTCCGCGAACGTCCCGTCGAGGATCTGGGGCATGAACAGGATCAGGAACGTGATCACGGCGGCCGCTCCCGCCTTCGCGACGTTCTCCAATCCTTCCCTCCTGTCGGAAGACCTGTTGATCACATACCCAATCAGCACGAAGGCCAGTATCCCCGGGAACAGCTTGAACGATGCCGCCATGCCCAGCATGATCCCCGCCAGCCAGTACTTCTCCTTCACGGCGAAGTAGATGCACAGGCAGGTCAGAAGAGCGGAGATCGCATCGAACATGCCTCCGACGCAGGACACCGCTATCACGAACGGGCAGAGGAACCAGACGGCGAACCCCTTCTCCGCCTTCGCGGGGTCAGATGTCCTCTCTTCGATCAGGGCGTATATCGCATATCCCGCGAGGATGTCGAAGACCGCTAGCATGCATTCGAAGGCCAGAACGAAAGCTTCGGAGGGCACGAACGCGGAGAAGTACCATTTGTAGTCCTCCACGAACAGGAACTCCGTGGACCTGACGCCGAACATATCCAGCCCGAAGAACTCGGCGACGCCGGAGAACGCCCCCAGGACGTACCCCCACGGAGGGGCGTAGTTGTATCCCGATACGTCGTAGAGGCCGTTCCCGGCTTCGAAATTCGATATTATCAGCGCCCAGCTGTGGACGTCGTAGGTGTAGGTCATCAGGCCCGCGAGCACGAACCTGACGGCAAGGCCGATCGCTATCACGCACAGGATCCTCTTGGTGAGGAACCCCGATCCAAGCGATCCTATGCACGAGACCATGGTATCAGATCACAGGTCGACGGCCTTGCAATAGACGGGATAGTATCCGCCCAGGTAGATGAACGCGTACGGATTGGATCCCTCGGCCGCGAGCGTTCCTCCGGTGCTCCCGCGGGCGACGGTCCCGGTTTCGGAATCGACGATGCGGGACTCGGGCCCCAGGCCGGAGCAGATAGTCTGCGCCAGGTCGTAGCGCTGGTTGTTGGAGTAGTCTCCGGCCATGATGCACATCATCCCCTTGCCGTAGGACACCAGGGATATGCTGGCGAAACCGTCCTTCTGGAACCCGATCTGCAGGGACTTCTGCGTCTCGGGAAGCTTGCCGCAGTCCACCGAGTACCTGACGTTGTTGTTCATCAGGGAGAGCGTCTTGGTGAAGCCGTTGGACGGCACCTCGTCGTATGCGACGCACTCTTCCCCGTCGTAAAGGCAGCCGTCCGCCGAGAAGAACAGCTTCTGGTATCCTTCGACCTCTTTCAGCTCGGTCTGGGACGCGCTGTACTTCCCGATCATGTTCCCGGCCCAGTAGAGGCTCCCTCCGGCGGACATCCATTTGAAGATCAGATCCGAGGCGTCTCCCGTGTATATCGTGTCCGGGAACGCGCCGGACAGGCAGATGAGGCCTGTCCCGACGTTCCCCGCATCGGACTCGGCCTTCAGCCTGTCCGCGAGCTCGTCCGCGTTCAGGACGGTGACATCGCTGATGTTCCTGTACCTGAGGGTGGGGGCCAGCTGCTCCACGTAGTACTTCTGGTCCAGCTCCCTGGCTCCGATTGCAACGTAGACGTCCTCGTAGCAGGACTTGTACGACCCGTCATAATAGATGTATATCTTCTCCGCGACATCGTGGGAGCCGTTGTCCAGGGACACGGCGGTGTACGTCTTGGACCCGGAGGCCGAGACGCTGTAATGGATGTCCCCGTCGCTGCCGATGGATGCGTCCGCGGAGTAGCTCGTGTAGTCCGACGTGTAGACGATGGCCTCTCCGGCGAGCACGACGGCGATCACCGCGACGGCGATCACGATCAGTGCCCTGTCAGTTCTCTTGTCCTTCATGCTCACCACTCATCCATTCCAGCGCGGGCCTGATGCGCCCGCAGATCCCCAACGCACGGTCCTTGAAATATATCAGCACAAGGAAGATCAGCCCTGTGAGCTGAACGATGTTGCCGATGCCGTTCAGGACGGACACCAGCGTCAGGTCCCCTTCTCCTATGGACTCCATCCATTGCATGGCGGAGACCACCCATTCCGGAGACAGCAGGCCCGTGAACTCCGACAGGGACAGCAAGAGGGACATGTTGTTTATCGTTATCGCGGCGAAGAACGCTCCGAACGTGATCACGATCCAGCAGCGCACGAGCCTGCGCCCGCCGTCGGCTATGCAGAGGCACAGCAGCGGCAGGAAGACCATGAAGTACTGGGGCGTGAGGGCTGTGGCTGTCGCCAGGACCAGGGCGACCATGGTCAGCTCGAAGAATTTCCTGTCGATGTCCTTCTTCTCCCTGAACATCAGCCATCCGCAGAGCAGCATCCCGGCGACCATGACGAACATGCCGAAGTAGCTCCAGACGGTCTTCGCGATGCTCGTGCTGCGATCCATGCGCCCGGTCACGAAGGACAGGGCATCCGGCCACGTGCCGTCCAGGACCTGCGGCATGACCAGGACCGACGCCATCAGCGCGGCTCCGGCCACGGCGCAGGCGATCTTCCTGACGGCCAGCCCGTCGTCCCTGTGCTTCGCCCAGACGTACCCGATGAAGACGATTATGCAGAACGCGGGGAAGAACTTCAGCAGGACGGATACGGAGAATATCATCCCGCCGAGGAACGCATGGTCCCTGTAGAGCAGGTAAACGGTCAGCAGCAGCAGGAACGCGGATATGGAATCGAACTGCGCCTGGACCGCGGACATGTAGATCACCGGGAGGCTGAACAGCCAGAGCGCGGAGGCGGTCATGGCCTTCCTGCGGTCGGAGGTTCTCTCCTCGGTCAGCTTGTACAGCAGGAGCGCGACGGCGAAGTCTGCGGCGACCAGGAACGACTTGATGAACAGGTTGAACCCGATGGCGGTCACGGTCGCGATATGGAACTTGCAGATCAGGTTCTCCACGGGGAAGAGCTCCGTGAACCTGGCTCCGAAGACGTCGACGTTCAGGAAAAGGTCCATGAACGCGCTCATCGAGCCGAGGATGTAGCCCCAGACGGGGGTGTAGTAGTATCCTGCCGTGTCGTACAGCCCGTTGCCGGATTGGATGTTCTCTATGATGAGCCCCCAATGGTAGATGTCGTAGTCGTACGTCAGCAGGGGCATGAGCACCAGCCTGACCGCGAGGGCCAGCACCAGAATCGTGATGAAGGGGTGGTCCCTGACGGCGCCGGGAATCCTCATGCCTCTCTCTGCGCAATCCATGCGGAGCCGATGGGCATGCCCTATTATAATCCTAGTCGGGACAGGACAGCTTCTGCGCGTCGCATAGTCGGCGGGTTCAATCGAAACGGTTAACTATCTAGTTCCCGAACGGTAGTGCATGAAATGGAGCATTACAGCGCTGACTGCGGTCGCGGTGAGCTTGATCGCCGCGGTTCTGAGCATCCTTCAGAAGGATGGGATAACCCTGTCCCTGGCGCTGTTCTCCGCGCTGTCGTCCATGATCCTGGTGCCCGTCTCGGACTGCCGGTTCGAATCGAAGGCCCTGGGGATAGCCATAGTCGTCCTGATAGTGGCATTGGCGATGGGCTACGGGCTGTCCTACGACGACATCGTCCTGCGGGATCAGGCCATGGACGTGTACAGCTGGGCGCTCCTGGCCGCAGCGGCCCATACGGTGCCCCTGCCTCCGCTGACGCTCCTGCTCATGCAGACCCTGGCGGTCCGCTTCGGGGCATCTTACAACTGGGCCCTCGGCTCCGCGCTGTACCCGTTCTACGCCCTGGGGCTGGTCGCTCCCGGGTTCATACTGACGTATTTCATCCAGGGGATCGACACGGTGTCCCCTTACGTGACAAACGCCTACATCGGGTGGGGCGTGGCCGTTCCGCTGTTCGTTTCCATCGCCATCGCCATCGCCCTGAGGCGTTGGATGCGGGCCAATGACAAGATCATAAACTCAAATGGGATGGCGAGCCGCGTATGAAGGGCGAGCTCCAGACCCGCGGCGAGAAGCTGAGGTCCATCTGCATGCTGGCGCTCTGCCCCGCGGTGCTGGTCGTGCTGTTCGCGTCCGTCGAGCTGGGCATAGCGCCGGGCATAGCCGCCGGCCATCCCCGGGAGTACCTTGCGGGGACCTGCATAGTGGTGGCTCTGGTGAGCATCATCCTGCCGGTCCTGAGCCTGCTCAATATCATCGTGCTGCCGAACTGGTTCCTTGCCATGGTCTACTTCGACCTGTACATGTACGTCACGACCCTCTGCTGCGGATTGTACTTCACGGTCAGCTGGTGGGGGGACTTCTCCCATGTGATATCGTCTGTCGTGGTCTCGGAGATCGTCCTCATGGCGCTGTGCGTCATGACTACGTACTCGCCTCCGCACGTTTCTGTCGGGAACAACGGGGGGTTCGCGGTCACGCTGTTCATAATATCCGTGAGCTTCGGGGGCATCTGGGAGCTCATCGAGTGCTCCACGGATCTCTTGGCGGGATCGAGCTACATGGTCTACGGCGCGGCGGGATCGCTCGCCGACATGACCGCAGACGCCATCGGGGCGGGGATAGTGTCCGCCTACGCGTACTTCTCCCTGAAGACCAAATCTCCCGCCGACATGGTCCGCGACCTGAAGATCCGGATCAGGAGGCCCGAGCTGCGCTGACCGCGCCGCGCTGTGAACCATTCATATATGGATACAACATCCAACTCTCAGGACTGGGTCCAGAGGTCTGTGAATGGACATCATCGCGCGGATAGACGGTTATGCGGAGCGTAACGAGAGGCGTTTCTTCTGGCTCTCCGCCTTTATCCTGTCCCTCACCGCCGTTTTCTTCATAGTCTGGGCATGCGTCGCGGGCTATGAGGGGGAGGCCGTCAGGTGCAACCTCCCCTACGCCAACGCCATATTCGACGGGGTCGCTCCGTTCACGCCGTGCGGCGACCTGAAGTGGGAGTATCCGCCTTTGGCATATCTCCTGCTCCTCCCGCCCAGGATATTCACCTCGGACCCCGCGATGTACATGGCGCTGTATGCCGCCGAGGCCCTGGCGTTCGCGATCGTAGGGCTGAAGCTGCTGATGAAGATGGCATCCCGCACGGATGCCAGCACGGCTCTTGTTGTTGTCACGTACATCTTGGCCGTAGCGGTGCTCCACCGCTTCGTATACGACAGGTTCGACATCATCGTGGCGGTAGCCGCCTTGGCGGCGGTGTACTTCTTCGCGACGGACAGGTACTTCGCCGCATCGGTCTTCCTGGTGCTGGGGATGTTCATGAAGATCTACCCCGCATTGCTGGCTCCCGTCATCGCCCTGTGCCTGGTCAATCGCCGCCGGTACCGGGACCTCGCCGTCCAGGCTGCGTTCTGCGCGATCCTCTGCGCAGTCCTGATGGTCCCGTTCCTGATGATGGCCCCCGACAACGCATGGAACTTCATATCCTATCACGGGGACCGCGGGCTGCACGTCGAGAGCGTGGCCGGATCGCTCCTGCTGATGGGCGACGTGCTCGGGCTCTGCGGCACGGACGTGTCCTCTTCTTTCGGGTCCTGGAACCTGGACGGCGATGCGCCCGACATGCTGGCAGCAGCCTCTACGGCAATCATGGCGGTCGGGATAGCCTTCTCGCTCACCCTGTACTTTGTCAAGGACCGCCGCTGTCCCGGCCAGGAGAAGGAGATGCTCTTCATGCTCGGCTGCGCCGCGGCCCTGACGTCTTTCGTCATCCTGAACAAGGTGTTCTCGGCGCAGTACGTGATATGGCTTCTCATGGCATACCTTCCGCTTGCCATGCACCTGAGCCGGGACGGTTCCCGCCGCCTGTGCGCGGCCATCCTCGCGGTGATCGCGCTGACGACGGTGATGGTGCGCTTCTACGGCGACCTCTGGGACGCAGGCGCGGCCGGAGTGACCGTGCTGACTGTCAGGAACATCGTGCTCCTGGCGATGCTGGCATTGCTCTGGGAGCGCATGCTGGCCATCGGTGCCGGCGCGGACTCGCCATCTGGAGCCGATCCGGGCTTCCGAGAACATCCCTGCAGGGTGTCAGGCGCCGATTCCTGCGACGTCCAGGGTGAGCGGGTCCTCAGACTCCGGGTGCCGGAGGGCCCTGACGCACATGCACATGATCTCCACGAGCATCACGTCGCGGAGGATGTTGAACATGAGGTAGAGATCCGTGGTGTTGTCGTATGCCAGGAAATACCTGCCGAAGTCCACCGACAGGAGCATGATGATGCAGGCGACGATCTTCAGGTCCGCTTTCCGCGCCATCGCCGGGATCAATGCGAGCATCGGCATGATCCATACCATGTACTGGGTCGAGAACACCTTGTTCGTCATCATGAACATCAGGATGACGATGGCGGCCATCAGGACGAGCGAGCGGTCGTTCCACCCGATCTCGGCCCCTCTCGGCCGGGCGAGCACGAATCTGGCGGCTGTCAGGAACATCGCCCCGACGGCGATGACGACGACTATCGTCCAGAACGGGACGATCGCGTCGCACAGCGGCCCGACCACGTCATGTGTGTCGTGAGCGGGCTGTATCCAGCACGTCGTCAGCCCCAGGGCGGCCAGGGTCCTGACGAGCACCGCGAACAGGCTCTCGACCTGGAACCCGCGGTCGGCATGGAACCCTATGAACCCCAGGCAGTCTGCGAACGACACGCCTGCGAGCATGAGGGGGACCACTGCCATCACGGACACGGCAGCGCAGGCCAGCACGCCTGCGGCGATGTTCTTTTTCTTTCCGTCGCACTTCTCCAGAAGGTTCAGCACGAGGAACAGCAGGATGATCAGGACAGGGTAGATCTTGGTCAGCGTGGCGAATGCCGCGAACCCGTATGCCAGGCCGAACCTCCTCTGCATGAAGCAGTACAGCGCGATGAGCGTCGCGCATGCCGGGAAGATGTCGAACTTCCTTATCGGGAAATAGATCACGAAGAACATCGTGAACATCACCGCGACGGCGAGCTTGTTGGCTCCCACGCGCTCGCACATCAGGAGCGTGAAGTGCAGGGTGACGGCGATGACGGCCACGACCTCCAGCCCGAAGAGCAGGGCATAGGCCTCGAGGCTCGATGCGAACATCCCCGGTATGAGGAAGAAGATCAGCGAGAACGGCGGGAACTCGAAGACGAAGTCCCGGTAGGGCATCATCCCCGATTTGATGGCCTCGGAATGGGCGTAGAAGTTGACCACGTCCTGCTCGGCGGTGCCGGACAGGAACACCAGGACGAAGACCAGGACGGCGAACGATGCTATCACCATCAAAAAGTGGTCCCTTTCGTCGGGCGCGTGGACAATGCGCGCGACATGCTGAGCCATGGCCTCCTCCATGTTTGAATCAAATCATTCTTTTATAAAGCGATTTTGGATGCATCGGTCATGGCCGGATTGCACGGTGTACGCAGCATATATCTTTGGCCTGGCCGGATGGAAGTTCCGATACCGATAAAAGGGCACAGTGCGCTCTTGCCCCGATGAACAGCGTTCGCGACAAGGACATCCTGATGTACGGGGCCATCCTGGCCCTGATGTTCCTGGTCGCATGCATCGCATACCTTGCGGCGGTGGATTGCCTGGGGATAGAAACGGAGGTCATGCGCGACCGCTACTGGAAGAACGCCTATCCTCTGTTCCACGGGGAGATGCCCGTGATGGAGTATCCCCCCTTCGCGCTGGTGTTCTTCGCGATCCCGGGGCTGATCCCGGGCGGGCCGTGGGAGTACAACATCGCGTACGTGGCAGAGGTGTTCGTGGTCGTCGTCATCGGGCTCTACCTGGTCCGCAGGCTGGCCGGCGACATGGGCTTCGACCCGCTCAGGTCCATGGCGCTGTACATGATGTTCATCCTCCTCCTGATCGAGTTCGTGACCGACAGGTACGACATCTTCCCGATGGTGCTCACCCTGGCATCCCTGGTGATGTTCGTCGAGAAGAGGTACGGGTGGGCGTTCATGCTCCTCGCGGTGGGGATGATGACCAAGCTCTATCCGGCGGTGATCGTCCCGATATACATGATATGGATGTTCGGGAAGTCGGACTGCAAGGGCGCCTTCAGGGGCGCGGCGGTGTTCGCGCTGACCGCGGTCATCATCGCCGGCGCGTTCTGGCTGGCCGAGCCGGAGACGCTGACCGGGTTCCTCGGATACCACTCCGACAGGCCGCTCCAGCTGGAGTCCGTGGCGGCTTCCGTCCTCTATCCGTTATCCGTCATCGGGCTGTTCGACGCCAGGATACAGCTCTTCGCGGACAACGACTTCGGGTCGGACAACCTGATCGGGGCGTTCCCCGATGCGGCGGCATCCTTGCTGATGCCTCTGATGGCGCTGTCCATAGCCGTGCTATGGCTCGTCTGCCTCGTCCGCCGCCGGAGGTTCTCATCCGGAGGGACAGGGGCCATCGCCCTCGCGGCGCTGATGGCGCTGATGCTGTTCCTGACGGTGAACAAGGTCCTCTCCGCGCAGTACCTGGTCTGGCTGGTCCCGTTCCTGGTGTACATCGTCATGGAGTCCGACGGCTCGGAGCTCTCCAAGGGGATCGGGCTCATGTCCGCCCTGGCCTGCCTCCTGACCCAGGCCTTCTTCGCCTACGACGCCGGCTGGTGCGTCGGGGACATAAACGGGTGGGGGATGACGATGATCCTCATCCGCAACATCGTGCTCATCGCCCTGATGCTGGCCGTCGCGAAGGAGATGCGCTCCCGCATCTCCGTTCCAGACGGCGCAGGCTTTCCGCTATCCGGTAGGGTTTAAATAGAACGACCAGATAGGCAACTTGCTCTCCAAGAGCCGATGAATGATGAAGGCGCCTTTGAGCGTCTGAAAGAGGTAATTGAAATGTCTGTATTTGTGAAGTTTGAAACACCCAAGGAACTCTCCGACAAAGCCTACTCCCTCGCCGAGATGGCCAGGGACAGCGGCAAGATCAAGAAGGGGACCAACGAGGTCACCAAGGTCGTCGAGCGCAGCGCCGCCGCGATCGTCATCATGGCCGCCGACGTCGAGCCCCCGGAGATCCTCGCCCACATGCCCGCCCTCTGCGACGAGAGGAACGTCCCCTACGTGTACGTCCCCAGCAAGGTCGAGCTCGGAAAGGCCATCGGACTCGACAAGCCCGCCGCGTCCGTCGCCATCACGGATGTCGGAAAGGGGAAAGCCCTCTGCGACGAGATCGCCCAGGCCGCCGCTGCGCTGAAGAACTGAGGTGAGCTGAATGGTCGACACTGACAGCATCCCCTCGGAGGTTGTCGAGATCATCGGAAGGACCGGAATGACCGGGGAAGCCACCCAGGTCAAGGTTCGTGTCCTCGACGGTCGCGACAAAGGAAGGATCATCACAAGGAACATCATGGGCCCCGTCAGGATGGGAGACATCCTGATGCTCAGGGAGACGTCCAGAGAGGCCCGCAAGCTCGGGATGAGGTGATTCCGATGGTAGACACTACTAGGAAGTGCTCCTTCTGCGGAGCCCCCATCGAGCCCGGGACCGGCAAGATGTTCGTCAAGAAGGACGGTACCGTCCTGTTCTTCGATGCCAACAAGTGCTACAAGAACATGATCGAGCTCAAGAGGGTCGCAAGGACCACCGAGTGGACCGAGAAGGCAGCCGCCGAGAAGGCGGCCAGGCTCAAGGCCGCCGAGAAGAGAGAGGAATGAGCATGGCCATGGAGCAGACCTACCTCATGGTCAAGCCCGACGGAGTCCAGCGCGGGCTCTGCGGGGAGATCCTCTCCCGCTTCGAGAAGAAGGGGCTGAAGATCGTCGCGATGAA
>CAVHMZ010000176.1:0-860 GCA_963637225.1 Segatella hominis | reverse complement strand
CCACTACGGCGAGCACAAGGACAAGCCCTTCTTCCCCTCGCTCATCTCCTACATCACTTCCGGGCCCGTCCTGGCGATGGTCCTGGAGGGCGAGAACGCCGTGTCCGTCTGCAGGAGCATGATGGGCAAGACCAACCCCGCCGACTCCGCTCCCGGCACCATCCGCGGAGACTACGCCATGGTAACCGGGATGAACATCATCCACGGATCGGACTCCGCCGAGTCCGCCGAGAGGGAGATCTCCATCTTCTTCAGGCCCGAGGACCTCGTCTCCTACGACAGGACCTCCGACAAGTGGATCTACGAGTGATCACGAGCTAAACCATTTACATCTCAAACCCTTTAATATGCATTGCAGGTGGCGGACATGGCGATTAGGCAACCCGTTGTAAGTGTTCTGGGTCATGTGGACCACGGAAAGACCAAGCTTCTCGACCGCATCAGAGGGACATCCGTCCAGGCCCGCGAGGCCGGGGCGATCACGCAGCACATCGGCGCTACCGAGGTTCCTATCGAGCATATCTACAAGGTGTGCTCCAAGCTGATAGGCGGCAAGAAGTTCGATGTCCCCGGCCTGCTGTTCATAGACACTCCGGGCCACCACTCGTTCGTCACGCTCAGGGCCAGGGGAGGCTCCCTCGCCGACCTGGCGGTCCTGGTGATCGACATAAGGGAGGGGCTGATGCCCCAGACCATCGAGTCGATCCGCATCCTCAGGCAGTACAAGACGCCGTTCGTCATCGCCCTGAACAAGATCGACTCCATCGAGGGTTGGATCAGCGAGGACGGGAGGCCGTTCGTCATCTCCGAGAAGATGCAGCAGGCCCACACCATCGGCGTCTTCGAGGAGAAGATGTACA
>CAVHMZ010000175.1:0-6689 GCA_963637225.1 Segatella hominis | reverse complement strand
CCTACGGGCAGAAGCTCATAGATGACGGATGCTACACAGCCCTGGATATGCGCCCCGGAGACATATCCAACAATCCCCAGAAGACCAAAGACGCATTCACTGCCATAATCGGCAGCGACGGCCCGTATCTTGTGTTCTGCGAATGCGGGAAAGACCGCACCGGCCTGATGTGCATGCTGATCCAAGGGCTGTGCGGGGCATCCAACGAGGAGATCGGGGACTCGTACATGAGGGCCTACGAGAACCTCTATCAGATTGAGAAGGGGACAGAATGCTATCGGGCCGTACAGCATCAGACCTATGATCGCGTCGTGTATCTCCTGACGCACCCCGAGATAGGAGACGAGCCGTATCTCATAGACTGGTCGGACCTGGACGTCTCCGGGATCGACGTGTCGTCTACGGTCATGTCCTACCTGAAGGGAACTGTCGGACTGACAGACGAGCAGATATCTCAGGCGCGCGAGAAGCTGACCGTTCCGGACCTGTCGCAGGACTCCGGGATCTCCGAGCGGCTCGCCGAGGTCGCGACCGCCTGAAACCCGTCGCTCCGAAAGAGCCTTCCGGGCTTGCATCGCCACAGTACGCCATTGATGGCGAAGCTTGCCTCCAGCTTTTATAATCGGCCATAGCTGAGAATGCATGGACTGCAAGAAGACCGCGGCGATCGTTGCTGTGGCGGCGATTGCCGCCTGCGCCTGCTTCCTCTGCCTCCCGGGGGACAAGGGCAAAGAAGCGCCACGCATAGCAGGGGAGGTCGCAGATATCAATTCCTACGGGAACCTCGTGCTCAGCTTCACGGCCGACGATATGCTCGAGAAAGGCTTCTGCTACGGAGACAGCCTCGCCATAGAGGTGGGAGACTACAAGCTGAAGGGCGTGGAGTTCGTCGAATGGGTGGACTGCGCATCCTATTTCTCTGTCTTCATCTCGAAAGGCAGCGAAGGCGCAATGGTGGGAGTGTTCAGCGGCCCGCCCATATCTACGGAAGAAGGATCCAAGATATCGGTCAGATACGACGGGAAATGCGAAGGCTACGGCTATATGACCGCGCTCAAGTCGATGGTTACTGACATAGACAGGTTCTCCAGCATGGAAGACTACGCCAACTTCTTCGAGGTCACAGGAGGCGACCTGGCACCCGGCCGCGTCTACCGTTCGTACTCCATCATGAAAGATGCGGATGCCCCCAGCAAGTCGTCTTATGTCGACAGGTTCGCCGAGGATCGCGGGATAGCCCACATGATCATGCTGCCCTATTCGGAATCGGACCTGAAGAATGCCCCCGCTTGGTTCGACGGCACCTACGGGCAGAAGCTCATAGATGACGGATGCTACACAGCCCTGGATATGCGCCCCGGAGACATATCCAACAATCCCCAGAAGACCAAAGACGCATTCACTGCCATAATCGGCAGCGACGGCCCGTATCTTGTGTTCTGCGAATGCGGGAAAGACCGCACCGGCCTGATGTGCATGCTGATCCAAGGGCTGTGCGGGGCATCCAACGAGGAGATCGGGGACTCGTACATGAGGGCCTACGAGAACCTCTATCAGATTGAGAAGGGGACAGAATGCTATCGGGCCGTACAGCATCAGACCTATGATCGCGTCGTGTATCTCCTGACGCACCCCGAGATAGGAGACGAGCCCTATCTCATTGACTGGTCGGACCTGGATGTCTCCGGGATCGATATGTCGTCTGCGGCCGTTTCCTACCTGAAAGGGACCGTCGGGCTGACGGACGAGCAGATATCGCAGCTGCGCGAGAAGCTGACGACCCCGGGCCTCGCCCAGCTTGCCTCGGCCTCTGGAACCTGTGCCACAACTGCGTGAGGCCCTATGCTCCGAATGAGTCTTCCGGGCTTGCATCTCTGAAGTACTCCATTGATGGCAAGACTTGCCTTCAGCTTTTATAATCAGCCATGGCTGAGAATGCATGGACCGCAAGAGAATCGTGGCAATCGTTGCTGTGGCAGCGATTGTCGCCTGCGCCTGCTTCCTCTGTCTTCCCAAGGACAAGGACAGAAACAAAGAAACGCTGTGCATCACCGGAGAAGTCACGGGCATCAGCTCCTACAGGAACCTCGTTCTAAGCTTCACGACCGACGATATGCTCGAAAAAGGCTTCTGCTACGGAGACCACCTCGCCATTGAGGTGGGAGACTACAAGCTGAAGGACGTGGAGTTCGTCGAATGGGTTGACTGCGCATCCTATTTCTCCGGCTTCGTGTTCAAAGGCGATGGCAACGCGGAGGTCTCCATCTTATTCGCGCCTGCCTTGTCCGTGAAAGTGGGGTCCGAGATAAAGATGACCTACGACGGCAAATGCAAGGACTACAGCTACATGAAGGCTCTCAGCACCATCGAAAGGGACCCGGACAAGTACACCAGCCTGGAGGACTATGCCAACTTCTTCGAGCTGACGGGCGGCGACCTGGCGCCCGAGCTCGTATACCGTTCGTACTCCCTCATCAGAGATGCGGACAGCTTCAGCAAATCCTCGTGCGTGGACAAATACGCCGAAAGATACGGCATCGCCCACATGATCATGCTGCCCTATTCGGAATCGGATCTTAAGAATGCCCCCGCTTGGTTCGACGGCACCTACGGGCAGAAGCTCATCAATGACGGGTGCTACACGACCTTGGATATGCTCCCTGCAGATGTGTTCAGCGACCTGCAGAAGACCAAAGACGCATTCACTGCCATAATCGGCAACGACGGCCCGTACCTTGTGTTCTGCGAATCGGGAAAGAACTGCACCGGCCTGATGTGCATGCTGATCCAAGGGCTGTGCGGAGCATCCAACGATGAGATCAGGAGCACTTACATGAAGGCCTTCGAGAACCTCTTCCTGATCGAGGAAGGCACCGAATGCTACAAGGTTGTCCAGAAGAATACATACGAGCGCATGGCATACATCGTGGCGCACCCCGACATGATCAGCAAGCTCGATAGCATAGACTGGGACGATGTGGATGTCTCCGGGATCGATATGTCGTCTGCAGCCGTTTCCTACCTGAAAGGGACCATCGGGCTGACGGACGAGCAGATATCGCAGCTGCGCGAGAAGCTGACGACCCGGGGCCTCGCCCAGCTTGCCTCGGCCTCCGGAACCTGTGCCGCGGCCGCATGAAACCCTATTCTCCGAAGGAGCTTCCTATCCGGGAGGCCTTCGGAGCCGTTGCCGATCATCTGAGTTGTCCGGCATCGGCGACCGGCATTTTTCAGAACATTATGGCGTTTGGCCTGCCGGGAAAGGACCCGGCAGGCATCGGGCCTCACCAGTTGGTGGCCCTGACCTCGAAGAAGGACTGCGCATGCTTGCACACGGGGCACACAGCGGGCGCTTCCTCTCCGATGTGGATGTGCCCGCAGTTGCGGCATTTCCACATGACGACCTTGTCTTTCTTGAAGACGATGCCTTCCTCGATGTTCTTCAGGAGCTCGAGGTACCTCTCCTCGTGGTGCTGCTCGATGTCGCCCACCATCTTGAAGAGCTTGGCGATCTCGGTGAATCCCTCCTCCTCCGCCTGCTTGGCGAAGTCGGCGTACATCGTGGTGTACTCGTAGTTCTCGCCTGAAGCGGCATCTTTGAGATTCTCGATGGTCTTGGGGACCTTGTTGTCGTGGAGGGCTTTGAACCAGAGCTTGGCGTGCTCCTTCTCGTTCTCGGCGGTCTCGAGGAAGATGTCCGCGATCTGCTCGTAGCCTTCCTTCTTGGCCTGGGACGCATAGTAGGTGTATTTGTTCCTGGCCATGGACTCGCCTGCGAATGCGCTCTGCAGGTTCGCTTCGGTCTTGGATCCTTTTAGTTCCATGATTAAAACCTCTAGGTCGCCAATCCAGCGGAGTCCTATAAAAGCTTTTGTTAACGCCGTTATTTTTTTAAAGGGCCGATAATACTTTTTAATACAGCCTAACACTTAAATTAATTTTTATCGAAGGGATCGAACTTGACGGCGAGAGCCGAAGCGGCTCATCTCCTTCCGAAAAGGCTTTTCTTCGGGTTCCCGTTCTTGTCGAACTTCTTCTCGATGAGCCTGTCGTAGTTCTTGCGGACGTTCAGGTCCCCCGGCCTCATCTCCAGCAGGATCTCCAGCTCGTCTTTGGCCTTCTGCCAGTCCTTGATGTCGTTCAGGAGCAGCACGGAGTAGTTCAGATGGTACTCGTACTTCTTGGGATCGCAGGCGATGGCCTTCTCATAGAACTCGGCCGAGCGCTTGAAATCGGTCATCTGATGGCGGAGGAACTTGGCATACTCGTTGTATGCCTCCGCCGAGGGCTGGAGGGCTATGATCTTCCGGAAGAGCTCATCTGACTCCTTGTTGTCCTTCTTGTTCTGCGCCAGGACGGTGACTAGGGCCTTCATCGCATCCACGTTCTCTGGTTCGATGTCCAGGACGGCATCGAGCTGCATCAGACCGTAGCGCATGTCCTTGAGATCGTGGATGATGATGTCCGCCAGCAGCATCCTCGGAGGGATGTTGTGCGGATCGGTGGCCAGGAAAGCCTCCAGCGTGTCCACCGCGCCGTTAACGTTCCCGCTGCCCCTCTGCCTCTTCGCCTTGCTCATCGCCTCGTACGCCGGGTCTGCCATGGACGCGGTCATGCCTTCGCGCTATATGAATGGGCAAGGCTCCGCGCCAAGGCTTATGAGCAAGCTCCATAATCTATCGGACGATGGGAATCAAAAGCGGCGTCAAATCGTTCATCGGCGGCCTTGTGCTCACGATCGCCCTGGTGGTGATCGTTCCTGTGCTGGTGAACAGGTACATCTCGGGATGCATCGAGGACATGGTCGGCGATGCCACGTTCCTCATGCTGTCATCCGATGTGATCGTCAACATACTGATCTGGGCCGTCCTCATAGGGTTCATGGTCCTGATGGGAGCCGGAGGGATCTTGAGGAAGTTCGGGATCATAGGCATAATCGGGCTGATCGCGGCATATTGGCTGATGGGAGATGTCACGGATGCAATCATACCCCTCTGCACCCTTGCAATCGTCCTCGTCCTGACCAAGACGAGGCAGATCAAGAAGGAGAAGAAGAAACAGCAGCAGAGTTCGGAATAAGACCGAGCATCGGATCTTCTTTATAAGCGCGATTTGAGGGAAGGTTCGATTTTCTTTAAATACAATGAAATAATCGGCGTTACGGGAAGATTGGCTTCAGCCTCGCTATTTTCCTCCTACACACAATCGCGATGGGTCTTCGGACCTCATGTCTTCCCGCTTTCTTCTTTCATCCTGCAGAAGTCGTCGCATATGGAGTCGCAGACGGTCTCATGGAACGAGTTGATGTAGAAGGACCCGTAGATGACCGATATCACCAGCAGCGGGACCATGAACGAGATGTACATGCGGATGATGTCCAGGACGTTGTTCCCCAGGTAGAGCGACAGTATGAGCATCATCATGAACGCGCCCAGCGTGGCGAAGGTCGAGAACAGCCTGCTCTTGGCCCCTTTCCAGAGATAATAGTCCCTGGGCGCGTCCGAGGCGACCTTGGCGCCGACCCCGCGGGCTATCTGCCACGGGAGGAGCAGCGCGGGGGTGAACATCGACAGCATGAGCATGATCGCCAGCATGGTCTTCCATCCCAGGACGTTTATCAGCAGGGGGTTCAGGAAGATGTACGATGAGATCATCAGCCCCAGCAGGAAAAGGTAGACGGAGATGCTCAGGCTCGTCCTGAAGTCGAACTTGTGGTCGTTCCTGACGGGATCCATGATCACCCCCTTCACGTCGATGATGTCGGGGACCATGAAGAACCTCTCGGCCTTCCCTCTGGTGCCTTCGTTTGCATGCTTCTGCATGGCGAAGAACACCGTCGGCATATACTTCCGCATATACGCGCTCACGACCGAGATCACGCCCATGGATGTGAAGAACAGCACGCACAGAACCGCCAGGAAACCGAGCGCGAACTCGAAGCCCCACGACAGGTGGATCCCCAGATAGCCTAGCATGCCGGAGACGGCCTCGGCATAATAGACCTGGCCCATCATCCTGCCCGCGATCCACAGGACGCAGGTCATCACGATGGCGAAGCCGAACATCGCCCATATGCTGAACACGCCCTTCTCCGCATAGCATGCGCAGGGGACGCCTATGATGGCGAATCCCGCGACGAAGACCAGGCAGAGGACCTCAACCACCCTGGAGAACGTGAAGGTCCCCTGGAGGAATATGGCGAAGGTCCAGACAAGGATGCACACCACCACGAAGCGGGGGAACGAGGACAGGAGCTTTCTGTTGAACCTCTCCGCCTCGGGAGACGGCTCCCTGTGCCCCGGCATCCTGTCTGCGGCCCTGTCGATGATCTCATTGAGCTCGTCAAGCTTCCCGGTCGCGATCCCACTCTCCTTCTGCTCACAGTAAGGGGAACCGATAGAAAAAGACGCGGACATGCAGAATAGTCAGAGAACCAGTTTTATCCCTGTTGGAACATGGAGGCTCATGGCAGAGCAGACCGGACTGAAGAACCGCGGGCACTCCGCGGCCGACGTCGACGAGCGCCGCAGGGCGGCAGAGGAGTTCACCGGGGCATCCCTGGACACGATCTCGAAATACGCGTTCGAGCCCGAGGCGGCGTCCAAGAACGTGGAGAACATGATCGGCTCCACCCAGGTCCCGCTGGGATACGCCGGCCCGGTGAAGATCGACGGCGAGTACGCATCCGG
>CAVHMZ010000174.1:0-10285 GCA_963637225.1 Segatella hominis | reverse complement strand
CTTGGGGCAAGGGTTCTTGATCTCCCTTGCCAGCGTCTCCGGCGCCTCGTCGGGGATGCCGTGGATCTGCGTCTGCATCTCGTTGTACATGTCGACGAGAGCCCAACCGACCGCCATGGGGCAGCAGGAGCCTTTGCTGGTGTCCTTGCTCATGTGGGTCCTGACCACATAGGACGGACAGGAACCGCAGGACTTCAGCTGGTCCACGATGGCGCTGATGCCGCATCCGGACCTGGCGGCCAGGGAGATCATCCTGGACAGCCCGACCATGAAGTTGTTGCATCCTCCGGTGGAACCTTTGTTCAGGTAGGCCTCCATGAGCTCTCCCGTGTCGGGGTCGAAGAACGCGGTGCAGTGCAGGCTGCCGCATCCGGTCATCAGCTTGCGCTTCTTCCCGATAACGTTGTCGCCGACCTTCTCCACGATCCCCCTCTTCTCGGGCTTCTCCTCCTCCGCGGGCTTCTCCTCGGGGGCCTTGTCCTTGGTGGACAGGATTCCCAGGCGCTTGCATCCGTCGCGGAAGACGGTGACCCCTTTGCATCCGGACTCCCAGGCATACATGTAGATGTTGTAAACATCGGCCTCGGGGAACTCCTCGGGCAGGTTGACGGTGGAGCTGATCGAGGCATCGATGTGCTTCTGCCAGGTGGCCTGCATATCGATCCTCTGCCTGTAGTCCAGGTTCTGGGCGGTGACGAAGAACGCAGGGAGGTCCTCGTCCTTCTCCACCTCGGGGTGCTCGTCCATGTACGCCTGGACGATCGGGGTGTAGACCTTGTAGTACTCGTCGTGATCGGAGAGGGACGTCGTCCTCCTCTCGTAGGATATGGCGAATATGGGCTCGATCCCTCCGGAGATGCCCAGCATGGTGGACAGGGTTCCGGTGGGGGCGATGGTCAGCAGCTGGGAGTTCCTCAGGCCGTATTCCAGGACGAGCCTGGCGGTCTCCTCGGAGGCGTTCTCCCTGAAGAACGGCGAATCGACGACCTTCTGCGGATCGCACTTAGGGAACATCCCGGACTCCTTGGCCATGAGGGCGGACTCGTTGAGGGCTGTGTCCATCATGAGCCTCCCGAGCTTGTCGCAGAAGTCTATGGACTCGGGGGTGCCGTACTGGTACCCGAGGGAGATCAGCATATCGGCCAGGCCCATGATGCCCAGCCCGATCTGCCTCCAATCGCGGACGGACTCCCTCTGCTCCTGCAGGGGGTGCAGCGGAAGCCCCTCGTCCAGGACGTCGTTGAGCCCGCGGACGCATATCCTGACGGCCTCCTCGAACTCGTCCTTGTTGAACACTCCGTCCTCGACGAATGCCGCGAGGCTTATGCTCCCGAGAAGGCAGCTCCCTCCAGCTGGCAGGGGCTCCTCGGCGCAGGGGTTGGTCCCGGCGTACTCGTAGTCGGGGAACTCGCTCAGGAGGTTCCATGAGGAGATCCTGTCCCAGTAGAGGCATCCGGGCTCTCCGTAATCCCAGTTGTTGTGGCAGAGCTTCTCGAAGAACTCGGCGGAGTTGAGCTCCTTCCTGATCTCCTGGTTGCTCTCTGGACGGTCGAAGCACTGGATGTACGTGCCCCTGTCCTTGACGGAATTCATGAACGCGTCCGTGACGCGGATGGACATGTTGGCCTTGGTGACCCTCTCCAGGTCGGTCTTGACCGCCATGAACTCCTCGAGGTCCGGGTGGTCGCACGAGATGGTGAGCATGAGCGCCCCGCGGCGGCCGTGCTGGCCGATGAGGCCGGTGACCATCGAGAACAGGTCGGTGAACGACACGGCCCCGGAAGTCTCCGAGGCGGTGTTGTTGATCCTGGCCCCCCTCGGAGCCAGCTTGGATATGTCAATGCCCGCGCCTCCGCCGTAGCTGAAGGTCCTGGCCAGCTTCCCGGCGGTCTCGAATATGGACTCGATGGAATCCTCCGGAGGCATCAGGACGTAGCAGTTGGAGTACGTGACCTTGAGGCCGTTCACATGGAGGCCGCGGTTGGCGAGGATCCTCCCTCCGAAGAGGAACTTCTTCTCCGCCATCATGCGCCTTATGTCCGCGTTCCCTCCGCTGATGCGGTCGAGCCATTGGTCGAAAGACTCCCCCTTGTAGCGGTATTTCTTCTCCCAGATATCGATTCCGAGCTGATTGTCAGCTCCCAGCCAATCTTGAATCTCCAATCTATTCCCCCGTCGCTTTCGCGCTGTTCGATGACAACCGGTTCGCCCTATTAATCGATTTCATCTACCCCCAAAATGGTACGTGTTGGAATATACATTCAACTCGTATGTTCAGTCCATCTCATCTGCCGCCGCAGGCTCTTGATTTGTTAAGACCGAGGCTAAACTCGTCTATGAGAGCGGTGCGTTATCGAAGTTCTATAGCGTTCCGAACAGCTCTCCGGAAGGATCTCGGAGCAACCAGCCTTAAAGTTGGATGCGTCCCGGCAGGCGCCGCCGGTAATCGGCCTTAAGGGTCGGACGGATGGAGGCTGTTATTCAGTTAGGCTGTCAGGTCTGTCCGTCCTGATGATTGAATATTATTGTACATCAAATAACAATAATATCCATTAAATACCAAAAAAGAATCACCCGTTCAGAAACAGGTGATACCCATGTACAGCCCGTCGAAAGAAGAGGTGTCGAGATTCTCCGAAGAAGGATTCGGCACCGTGCCCGTCGCGCGCACGATCCTGGCAGATGTCAGGACGCCCATAGAAGTGCTCAATGCCCTCCTGAGGCTGGACAGCCACTGCTACATCCTGGAGAGCATAGAGGACAGGCAGCGCTGGGGCAGGTACACGTTCCTGGGGTTCGACCCGATCCTGGAGTTCGTGTGCTCGGACGGAGCGGTGAGCATCACCGAGAACGGGAAGACGGAGAGATCCGAGTCATCCGACCCCTCCGCCATCATCAGAGGTATAATGCAGAGGTACAGGAGCCCCAAAGTCGAGGGCATGCCGCCGTTCACCGGCGGCCTCGTCGGGTACTTCTCCTACGACTACATCAAGTACGCCGAGCCGAGCCTGAAGATCCGGTCCGAGGACGACGAGGGATTCAAGGACGCCGATCTGATGCTCTTTGACAAACTCATCGTCTTCGACAACTTCAAGCAGACCATCACGGTCATCGCGCACACTGTCGCCGGCGACCCTTCCAAGGACTACGGCAGCGTCTGCGCCGAGCTGGACAGGATGGCCGCCATCGTGAAGAACGGCGTGCCCAGAAAGCGCATCCCCGCCGGCCTCAAGTCCGGATTCAGGGCGATGCGCTCGGAAGAGCAGTACTGCGCCATGGTGGAGAAGGCCAAGGAGCACATCCGCGAGGGCGACATCTTCCAAGTGGTCCTCTCCAACCGCCTGGAGGCCGATTTCGAAGGCAGCCTCCTGGACGTCTACAGGGTCCTGAGGACCACCAACCCCTCGCCTTATATGTTCTACTTCTCCGGCAGCGACATCGAGGTCGCGGGAGCATCCCCCGAAACGCTGGTCAAGCTGACAGACGGCACGCTCCACACGTTCCCGCTTGCGGGCACCAGGCCCCGCGGGAGCACCCCTGCGGAGGACAAGAGGCTGGAGGAGGAGCTCCTGTCCGACGAGAAGGAGAGGGCCGAGCACAACATGCTCGTCGACCTCGGAAGGAACGACATCGGCAAGGTGTCCGAGTTCGGGACCGTCGCCGTTGAGAAGTACATGGAGGTCGAGAGGTTCTCCCACGTGATGCACATCGGTTCCACCGTCGTCGGGAAGATCGCCGACGGGAAGGACGCCATGGATGCCATCGAGGCCGTGCTCCCTGCAGGGACCCTTTCGGGAGCCCCCAAGCTCAGGGCCTGCCGGATAATAGACGGCCTGGAGGACTGCAAGCGCGGGATCTACGGCGGCGCCATCGGGTACATAGACCTGTCCGGGAACATGGACGTCTGCATCGGCATCAGGATCGCCTACAAGAAGAACGGGAAGGTCTTCGTCAGGTCCGGAGCCGGGATCGTCGCCGATTCCGTCCCGGAGAACGAGTACCGCGAATGCCTGAACAAGGCAAAAGCGGTCACGGAAGCCGTCCGCATCGCGTCGGAGGGGCTGGAATGACCACCGTCATCATAGACAACTACGACAGCTTCTCCTACAACCTCTGCCAGCTGGTCGGCTCCCTGGACAGGGACGTCAGAGTGGTGAGGAACGACGAGATGTCCCCGTCGGAGATCCTGGCGATGGAGCCGGACAGGGCGATAATCTCCCCGGGCCCCGGGAAGCCGGCCGACGCCGGGATCTGCGAGGACTTCGTCCTCCGGGCCCGCGGGAAGGTCCCCATACTGGGCGTGTGCCTCGGGCACCAGGCCATATGCGAAGCCTACGGCGCCGCCGTGACCTACGCCAAGAGGCTCATGCACGGGAAGACATCGGAGATCTCGATGAGCGCAGAGTGCCCGCTCTTCAGGGGCCTGGGCTGCAAGACCGTCGTCGGCAGGTACCATTCCCTCGCCGCCGACCCTTCCACCATTCCCGAGAGCCTGCAGGTGGTCGCCGCCTCGCCCGACGGAGAGGTCATGGCGGTGCAGGACATCGCCGCATCGGTGTTCGGGGTTCAGTTCCACCCGGAATCCATCCTCACGCCCGAAGGGCCGAAGATGCTGGCCAACTTCATGGAGGCGAGGATATGATGCAGGAATCCCTGGTCAGGCTCTCCCGCGGGGAAGACCTCGGATACGAGGAGGCGAGAGAGGCCATGGACGAGATCATGAGCGGAGAGTGCACAGACATCCAGATCGCCGCATATCTGACCGCCCTTGCGGTGAAGGGGGAAACTGTGGACGAGATCGCGGCTTCCGCGTCGGAGATGAGGGCCCATGGCCTGAAGCTCCCCGGAGACCACCGCGACGCCCTCGAGATCGTCGGCACCGGAGGCGACAGGTCCGGATCGTTCAACATCTCCACCACCTCGTCCTTCGTGGCGGCCGCCTGCGGAGTTCCCGTGGCGAAGCACGGGAACAGGGCCGCCAGCAGCAGGTGCGGAGCAGCGGATGTGCTGGAAGCGCTCGGCGCCAGGATAGACACCGAGCCGCAAGCGACCGCTGAGATACTGGACGGCTGCGGGTTCGCCTTCATGTTCGCCCAGAAGTACCATTCGTCCATGAGGTTCGTGGCCCCCGTCAGGAAGGCCCTGGGCTTCAGGACCGTGTTCAACATCCTCGGGCCCATGACCAACCCTGCGGAAGCATCGCACCAGCTGTCCGGAGTCTACTCTCCGGACCTGATCATGCCCATGGCCGAGGCCCTCGGAAGGCTCGGGGTCTCGGATGCCATGGTGGTCTGCGGCCGCGACGGACTGGACGAGCTGTCGGTCTGCGACGACACCGATGTCGCCGAGCTGAGGAACGGCAATATCGAGAGGTACTCCGTCGCTCCCGAAGACTTCGGGTTCGCAAGGAGCGGCCGCTCCGGCCTCGCCGGCGGGGGCCCCGCAGAGAACGCGGCCATCACCAGGTCCGTGCTGAACGGCTCCGGGGGCGCCAAGCGCGACGCGGTGCTCCTGAACTCGGGGGCGGGCCTGTTCACCGCCAAGAAGGCGTCCTCGATCGAGGAGGGCATCGAGATGGCCGCCGCGGCCATCGACTCCGGAGATGCCCTGAGGGCCTTGGAGAAGTACATCGCCCTCACCAGGGAGGCATCGCGATGATCGACGGCGCCGTTCCCGAGATCAGCCGCGTCCGCCCCGCGAAGCAGGCCACGATTCTGGACGAGATCGTGGAGGAAACCTACCGGAGGGTCGCCTTCGAAAGGACCGTCAGGCCCATGCCCGAGGTCATGGAGGGGTCCCGCGTCCGCCCGAGGCGCACCGGGTACCCTTTCAGAAGGGCCCTGGAGAAAGAGGGCATGTCCTTCATCTGCGAGGTCAAGAAGGCCTCGCCGTCCAAGGGCGTCATCTCCGAGGACTTCCCGTACATGTCCATCGCCAGGGAGTACGAGGAAATGGGCGCGTCCGCGATATCGGTGCTCACCGAGCCCCGCTACTTCAAGGGATCCTACAGGCACCTTGAGGACATCGCGGACCATGTGTCCCTGCCGGTCCTGAGGAAGGACTTCATCGTCGACGAGTACCAGATCTACCAGGCCAAGGAGCTGGGGGCCTCGGCGGTGCTCCTGATAGCATCCGTCCTGAAGGACGCCCAGCTTGCCGGCTTCATCGACCTGGCGGAGTCTCTGGGGATGTCTGCCCTGACAGAGGCGCACGATGCTGGCGAGATAGAGCGCGCCGTGTCCTGCGGCGCAGGGATCGTCGGGATAAACAACAGAGACCTGGCCACATTCACCGTGGACCTGGGCGCCAGCCTGAGGCTCAGGGACAGGATCCCCGACGGCATCGTCGCGGTGTCGGAGAGCGGGATCTCCACGAAAGAGGATGTGCAGGAGCTGTCGGACGCAGGGTTCGATGCAGTCCTCATGGGAGAGGCGTTCATGCGCTGCGGCGACAGGGCCGGCCTGATGCAGGGGCTGAAGGGATGACCGTCGTCAAGGTCTGCGGGATACGCAGGCGGGAGGACGTCGAATGCCTGAACCGGGCCAAGCCGGACATGGCGGGGTTCGTGTTCTACGGCCCCAGCAGGAGATGCGTCTCCCTCGCGCAGGCGGCCGAGCTCCGGCAGGGGCTGGACGCCTCCGTCAGGGCCGTCGGGGTGTTCGTCGACGAGGACCCGAGGGTCGTGGCGGAAGCGGCCGGTTCCGGCGCCATCGATATCGTCCAGCTGCACGGCTGCGAGGACGAGGAGTACATCCGCGGGCTCAGGAAGATGACCGATGCCCCGATAATCAAGGCGTTCGTGCTGAAAGGCCGCTCCGATGCCGATGCTGCCGAGTCCTGCGGCGCCGACATGGTCCTGCTGGACGCGGGCATGGGCTCCGGAAGGACTTTCGACTGGTCGCTCGCATCCATGGTGGAAAGGGACTACATCCTGTCCGGAGGGCTGACCCCGGACAACGTGGCCCTGGCAATCGAAGAGCTGTCGCCTTACGGAGTGGATGTGAGCTCCGGCGTGGAGACGGAAGGATCCAAGGACGGCGGGAAGATCGACCGCTTCGTGTCCGAAGTCAGATGAAGAGCATCGCTCCAGCCTATAGATTCTGGACTCTACCAGCTTCACCAGAGCCTTTGTGCGTTCTGGATGCATCCACCCATTAGAATCCGAGAATACATCCTCGACTGCCGAAGGCACAGATTTCAGCTTCTCTCTGTCCAGCCAATCCAGAGATTTCACCAATCTCATTTGTTCTGTGAAACGCTCCGCGAAAGGCTTGCATTCTTCCAGGAATCCCGTGCCGAATGAATCTTCCAAGAAATTGAATCCCATCGATGATCCGCTATCGTATATTGGAGCTGTGGAGATCCAATCCAATGTGTCTGCATTACGGATGATTCCAAAGTTATTGAAATGACGATCACGATTGCAAATCAAAAAGTCCAACACCATCATCTTATCGAGATCTTCGATAACGTCGATGCCGTGATCTCTGCAGACGGCCAAATAATGATTGTAATAGTTCAGATTGTTCGGCTTCTTTGAAGACAGTAGCACGCGAGCCGCAGGAATGAGCTCAGTCTCCTTTGTGACCATGTCTCTGCAGACAGAGTATTTAGCGCCCCCGCTCTGCAACAAAGTGTATTCAACATGCGGAATCTCAAGCAAGTCCATAACTTCTGAAGCCAATAGCTCGTTGAAAGGCTCTTGGAAAAATGGAGGCTCTCCGCCTTTGATCAAACAACGGTCGCCGTCGATGATTTTCCACCTTTTCTTGAGGACTCCGTCGGATGTGTTGTCGGGGGACCTGAAGTCCAGCTCTCCGCTCACGATCTTGTTGCCGAAAAGAACATCTCCGATGTCGTCCGAGAACTCGTTGTCGAAGAAATTGACATCTGACCACTGCAGTTCGGATCCGGCGGGCCTCATCCAGTAGTGATCGGACAGGCTGAGCCCCATCGAACGGACGACAAGAGGCCCCATGTCGTCGAAGCCCAGATTCCACAGCAGATTGTCCAGCCCATCACGGGTCGCCGGAATGGCCCGGTTCCTCCACCAGCTCCTCATAGCGATTCCGTCGACCATCCCCTTGAAGAATGTCCCGTAAGGCATATGATTGGGAGCCTGGATGTTGCGAGTCCTGCATATCTCCCACGATTCGTCGAATGCCACGTCGGCGACGTGCACAGACTTGTGCATCAGCTGGAACCCCGAATCCATGGTGTGCTGTACATATCCCGCAGGCATAAATGTTGAGGCCGGATGGCCGCTGCCGCGAAGCCTCCGGGCGGACGTGCGGCAGATCCCGGCGTTCGGCTCCTTCGTCAGAGCGCAAGGTCGAGATGCCGGGCCGTTGCACAATGGTCGAATCTTCCGCCCGCGCTCCCAATCGACTTCGGACCCCGTTTCGCGACGATACCGCCGATAGCCCGGCACTGACGGGACTTGCGCAAAATAGGGTGCGGAATCGAGGCCCTTTCAAAATCCTCATGCCGGCGCAGATCGGTCCGAAGCCGCTGCCATGATGCTGGCTGTCGACATGCGAATGCGGCCACATCTCGCATTTGTTTGATTTATTGGATTTGAATCCAATAAATACCTACATTTAAATCCCAAAAAAGTCATGATGCATCCGTGGCAAAGATCATCGTTCCCCGCACAGACTACATCAGGCAGCTGGACTCCTACAGAACCGACGCAGATTTGCTGAAGATAGTTACCGGGGTCCGCAGATGCGGGAAGTCCGAGCTCCTGAAGCAGTTCAGGAAGCACCTCATCGACGAGGGCATCCCGGAGTCGGAGATAATCTACATCGACCTGGAAAGGAGCAGGTACATCATAGATTCTGAGAGGATGCTCTACGAGACCATCCGGAACTCCGTTCACGGAGAAGGCTGCTATGTCATAATCGACGAGGTTCATTTCGTCAAAGGATGGGAAAGGGTCGTGTCCACGGCGAAGAACGAGTTCCGCGCCAATATGTACCTGACAGGATCGAACTCATATATGCTGTCCGACGACCTGTCCACCCACGTGACCGGGCGCTATGCCACCATACATGTGATGCCCTTCTCGTTCAAAGAGTTCATGGTACGGTACCCGACAGATGCCGAGAACGGCTACACGCAGAGATTCTACCAGTACATGCGCTGGGGAGGAATGCCGATAATCGACCTGGACGATGACGGTGCCAAGATTCGCTCGATCCTGAGGGGCGTGTACGATTCGATCCTGAACAACGACATCCGCCCCAGAGTCGAACTGGACCAGGCGATACTCGATAACATCACCGCATTCATGCTTTCGAACACTGGGAACATCACATCTGCGAACAGGATCACGGTTGCAGCATCGATCGGAGACAAGCGCACCACCGAAAGGTACCTCCGGGAACTTGTCAAGAGCTTCGTGTTCTACAGGGCAGACAAATATGACATCGCCGGCCTGAAGCATATGGAGACCAATGCCAAATTCTATCCTGTGGACACGGGGCTGATGAACACGATCCTGTACGGCCATGAGATGAACGAATCGGCACTGCTCGAGTGCGTGGTGTACCTTGAGCTCGTAAGGCGCGGATACAGGATTTCAGTGGGCTCGTACAGGAACAGGGAGATCGACTTCACTGCCTGGGCCGATGATGGCTCGGTCGAGTTCTACCAAGTAGCTCTCAGATTGGACAACGACAGGACACTGGACAGGAAGCTGTATTCGCTCCGGAAGCTCGGATCTGGCCAGAGGAAAGTGCTGCTCACATTGGACCGCGACGAATATCAGATGCCTGACGGGGTGGAGCTGGTCAACATAGTCGATTGGCTGCTGGACCGAGGATACCGCCGACGACCGCTCCCGGATTGCACGGATGCCGCCGATGGGGCTGGCCGGAACTCGCGGCCTTGACTTCAGGACATAAGCTGCAAGCGATCCGCCCCTGCCAGATGAGCTCACCGACTCCATGAACCGACTGTGCGCATGACCATCGACAGCCCGCGCCTCCAGTAAACTATTGGAAATGCCCCCTTGAATGTCCAGCGAACCGTCAAGAACGGCCGGCGGCTCGATGGGAGCATGCTGCCGACAGGTGCGGGAGAACCGCCGCACAGAAGGAAATGCAGGAACGACAGGCTCCGCAAAAGAACATCATCGGCGAAGAGATCGGGAAGCAGGAAACTGCAAGATGATGCGACAGAAACAGGCCAACACGATTTCGGAAACCGCGAAGACGGAATCAGAACACAGCCCGAAACAGCACAAGAGGCATTATCAACCTGCGACGAGTTGTCAGAAGAG
>CAVHMZ010000173.1:0-2236 GCA_963637225.1 Segatella hominis | reverse complement strand
GGTTCAATGTGACCTTTTAATACTTTGTCAAATCTTTATAAAATCATGCCCGAAAGTGATGTAGGAGGGCAGATGTCTAGGAACGGCCCTGCTTGCAGGGGAACTGTCATGATGGGCACCGTTCAGGGAGATATGCACGGGATCGGGAGAACGCCTGCTGCGAGATGCTTTGCGGAGCAGGACATCGTGTCATCGGTCTCGGCGCGGATGTGTCTCCGGACAGATTCGTGGAAGCTGCGAAGGAGCATTCGGCACACGTGGGGTGGCCGGCACTAATGATGACCGCCCCGATGGTGCAGAAGCACGTCCCAGATGCGGTAAAGGGCAGTTGCCAGCCCGTTATCGCCATCTTCGGCGGAGCTCCTTGCAGCCGTGAATGGGTGGAGGAGATAGGCGGATACGTTGCTCAGCCTCCGGTGCGGAGACTGCCCCGGTTGACCGTCTTCTCTCCGCACATCACGGAAGGCTCTCCATGAATCGGGAAGTGTAAGTCAAAGTCGGGATAATATGAACAGAAAAACAATGATGCTGACAGCTCTGGCGGCCTTCATCATAATCGCGTCGGTCCTGATGTACGCCGAGATGACGGGGAACCTGTCTCTCGGAGACACATTCCAAACGCCCATGGGCGATGGACACGACCTGAGGGATGTCATCTACGAAGAGCTGCAGTTCGGGAAGAATTTGGACATTTGGTTCATGCTCATGCTCGTGGCTTTCCTGATGATATTCATCAAGAAGTTCGAGTGGGGAGTGGCGCTTGCGGTCCTCTTGTCCGCGGCGGCATCCTTCGTCGTGTACCTCGGCATTCAGGATATGTGTACCGAGACTGTCTGGAACCAGGCTCTGCTCATCCGTGCCGTCATCTGCGCGATCACCCTTGTGATCGCGATAGGGGTGTTCTTGGGAACTTGCAAGATGTGGCAGTACCTGCTCATAGGAGCGATCTTCGCGTTCATCTATGCGGGAGTCGAATACCTCCTCGCGAACCTGTCGATCTTCGGAGCGACTGCGACCGACCCTGGAGGATCTATCCTGGTGCACACGTGCGCCGCATACTTCGGGCTCGGCGTCGCGCTCGGCATCCGCGAGAAGCGGGCGTTCGATGAGCCCAACTACACTACCACGCACAGCGTCACATTCGTCTGGTTGGCCAGCATGCTCCTTTGGATGCTCTGGCCTTCGTTCGTCACCTCGCTCGTTCGGATGGAGGACATAACCTGGGGGACCATCACCTGCTACATGGCGGGGATCGGGTCTATCCTGAGCACCTATGTGGTTTGCATGGGGGTACAAGGGAAGATCAACCCCTTGATCTTCACCTATGCGATGCTCTGCGGTCCTGTCGCCATCGGGGCTCCCCTGCTGTCCGTAGGGCCCTGGGGCGCGCTTCTCATAGGAGTCATCGCCGGTGCGGTGTCCTCTCTGTGCTTCATCTATCTCCAGAACTGGTTCTGCAGCAAGATCGGGGTCCTCGATGTCATGGGCGTCCATAACCTCCACGGAGTCGGCGGATGGATGGGGGCGATATTCGTGACCGTCCTGGTGGGAAGCGCGGCGAGCCTGATCATGGCAGCGCTCGTCTGTGTCATAACCATTGTCGCCGGCGCGATCGTGGGCCTTGTGGTAAGGGCCACCCGTGGCCGGATGGATGTGATCTGCGACGACGAGCCGGACTTCATCAGGAATGAGATGCCTGCCGGAGCAGTCGCTGAGGAATTGGTGGCAGAAGGCCGAGCCTGTACGCAGGGACGATGCCGGTATCCGGGCGGGAAGAAGCCTGTTGTTCGAGCCTGAGGAGGCTCTCATCAAAACGGGGCGATGCCCCACTTTCCTCTTGTTTTTTGAAAAGGCAGCTCGCGATCATCTGAACGACCTGATTCACTGTAAGAACCGTGAGAGCGTCCATTGGATGCACGTATTCTGGATGGGACCGATTCACCGGATCGGGAGTCAGAAGGCTCAGGTTGCAGATTATTCTACAGGCTCGCACGAGTGCAGCCTTGTTCTGCATGCTCAGCTAGATGGGAGGTACTGTGCACATCTCAACGGCGGATCCAACAAACTCTGGACTTTTCATGTCGCACTTTAAGGTTAAAGGTCTGGCCAGAAACCATCTGTAAACTCCACAATACAGGTATCCTTTAATATGAAATCGTATAGAACTGGTTTGTAAGTGATATGAACAATAATTTCATTTTGAGTAGACATATGTCTAATCAATTGGGAATATATA
>CAVHMZ010000172.1:0-17007 GCA_963637225.1 Segatella hominis | reverse complement strand
GCGTCTGGCTTAGAAGGCCAGCGCTATATCCTGGCTAAGCCACGAGCCCACTCTTCCCCTCCATTTACTCATCCCATTTAAAGGTTATCTACAAAGCCGATCTGGATCCCGCCAGCACCTCCGAGCATGCAGCCAGAGGGCGCAAATCCAGGCCGATGTCATCGGCAACCAGACGCAGGATACCAGCAGAATCCGCCATGGCTGTCGTGAACCGCATCTCATCTCTTCAGCGTCGCCCCGCAGACGCTGCAGAACTCGTCGCCGGCGCTGATGGCGCTACCGCATTCCAGACAATGCCTCCCGTCCGTCGAGCGCGGACGCTTCTCGGTGCTGGTGAAGCCGCTTCCGATCAGCCCCAACGGGATAAACAGGAAGAAGAACGGCAGCCCGAAGCCAGGGCGCACCACCAGCGCCACGAGGACGATCGCCGCGAACAGGAGGACTGCGAGCACTATGAACGTGCGCCGGTCCATCAGAGCCTCCTCCCGCATGTAAAGCAGAAGCTCTGCCCCTTTTCCACGGGCATACCGCAGCATGGACAGCATCTCGCGTGCGGCTGCGGAGCCTCGTCGCCCTTACTCTCTGGCGCCTCCTCCCTCCCGCCGGGCCTGACGGCCAGATAGATATCCCTGACCACCGCCGCGATGAACACGACCCCGATCAGCGTGAACAGGATGTCCACCGGGAACATGTCAATCGTGCTGGAGATGTAAATCCATGCCAGGGCGAGCACAAGCATGAGCGCTCCCGTGAATGCCTCGAAGACTCTCGACGACGATTCAGCCATGAATATGCGATAGAGAACAACGCCATAACCGTGTCGATGCCGAACGACGGATGATATGCAGAAACATGGAAAAGCGCCCCGCCCGGAAGCGTTCCCGGACGGAGCTTTCATAAGGGATCTGCGCTCAGAGGTTCACGTAGTCCCCGATGGACCCGTTGCCGGTCAGCATCAGAACGGCTTCGGCGATGCACACGAGGCCCAGGACCAGCAGCAGAGGCCACCAGTTCAGGATCTTTCCGGCTATCTTCACTATGGCCTCCGCGAAGTTGAGGACCATGTAGACCACAGCTCCGCCCAGGAAGGCCACGATCACGCGGGGCCATCCTTCGGACAGGAACGTCAGGTCGATGTCCCCCGCCAGCACGCACCCGTTGAGGCCTGCGAGGGCGATGTAGATGATTCCCATCACGAGCACGGAGATCAAGGCCGCGAAATGCACATCCCTGAAAGGACGGATTATCAGCGCGAATGCCGCCACCAGCACGATGACGGATGTCGATGTCCTCCAGCCGCCGTAAGCCGTGACGGCCTCATAGGCCATGACGGCTCCGAACACCAGGCCGAGGACCATCATCAGCTTGTACTTCTTGGAGTCCTTGTCCTTCACATAGGTCATCACGATCAGCAGCGCCACGATGCCTCCTATCAGCAGGAGGGTCTCGGGCATATGGTCGCCGACCCATGCAGATATCTCCGATGTGTCCATGGACGGACGATTGGCGGAAGGCGATATAAAAGACGCGCCGCCCCCTGAAAGGACGGCGCGATGGAAAGGCTATCAGGCGAGCTTGGTCCCGGCCTTCGGGCTGGCGCCCTGGTCGTAGACCTCTGCGACGTCGAACATCCATAGCGCTCCGGCGTGGAGATGGATGGCGGCGAGCTTCTCGTTCATCTGGTCCAGCCCGGGGCCCTCGGTTATGCGGACGGGATTGACGAGGACGATCTCGTATGCGGCCATCCCTGCAGAGACGAGGATCGCGGCCTTCTTGGTGGCCTCCAGGTTCTTGGACGATTTCTTCATCAGCACCTCTCCGACGATGACCTTGTCGGGGGAAGGCGCGACGATGGACCCGCACACGATGGCGTTGGGCTGTCCGGCGGAATCGGATGTGACGAGGGCCTTCACGGTCGCAGGCTCTCCCATTGCTTTCAGAACATCTTCAGGTATGCAAACCATTCTGTTCACCCGGAACATGAATCATCTGGACAGTATATAGGGGGTTGCTATCATGCATGATGCCGACCTTTCAGGCCAAGGTTATGGGAGCCGGAAGCGGAGGAGGCTCGGGATGCTCGTACATCGAATCCAAGAACGCCGCGGCGAAGATGGGATAGTGCTCAACCCCGTCCCCGTCCACGCGGATGTTCCCGTTCTCGAGCTTGATGAACCTCTTCACAGGATAGATCGCGTACCGCGGGTCGGTGCGGAGCTTCTTTAGGGATCCTGCCCTCCGGTTCTTGCCGGACTTCACTTCGATAGCCGACAGCTCCCCGCCGAGGTTCACGATGAAATCCACCTCAATGCGGTCGCGCTTGGTCGGCTCATCCTCGGATATCGGCCGGTTCCTCTCGAAGTAATGCAGCTGGAACCCGCACTTCTCGATCATGTTGGCGACCGCGTTCTCGACAATGGCCCCCGCATTGACTTCTGTGTCGCCGCGCAGGACCCTCAGGCGCAGCCCGTCGTTGGGCTTGGATCCCTGGAAGGCGCTGATGAGCACCCCAGTATCATAGTAGTACATCTTCAGCGACTCGTCATGCCTCGACCTCAGAGGCAGCACTGGCTCCGATATGTTGCGGCAGACACTGGCCATTCCGGCGCCCTCGATCCACTGCACAGGTTCCCTGTATTCTCTCAGGCCCGGATTCTCCAGCCCGTTCTCGACCGTTCTCTCTGCGGCTGTGTACATGAACTTCCTGTTGTCCTTCCCGAGCTGATCCGGTATGGAATCTATGCATGCATTCACCCTCGTGCGGATCGGATCCGGAGCGAAACGGGAAACATCGAAAGCATAGTCCATGCGTATGCGCTCGCATTCGTCGTCTATTCCTGCCCAGTCGACATCCTCGCCGAGCGTTCTCCTGACGACGTCCGGCATCCCTCCAATCGCCAGGTACCTCGTGAAGTACCTGTTCAAGGCATCGAGAGAGGTTTCGTCCAACGGCGTCCGCGTCCTGATGCGCTCGCGAATGAGGCCGGTCACTTCTTCGGAGATCCCCAGGGCCCACAGGTATTCTTCGAAATCCAGGGCATACATCCTTTTGACGCTCCTGTAGCCCATCGGCGACACGTGCTCGTTGTTCATGAGGATGGAGTTGACCGCATCCCATCCGCCCTGCGGAGGCTCGGCCCCGCCTCCCGGCCTGAGCCCTTCGACCGTTAGAAGGGAGCCGGAAGCGATGATGTCGCACCTTCCGTCGGCGACCAGGGGCTTGATCGCGAACATCGCTTCGGGGCACAGCTGGATCTCATCGAGGAACAGGATGGAGCCGCCTTCTTTCGGAGAGAAGTCAGGGAAGCTCAGCTTCAGCTTGTAGTAGATTTCTCCCGCGTCGATGTCTCCTTTGAAGATGTCCTTGAAGTACGGCTTCATGCTGAAGTCGATGCGCAGGTACTGCTGATAGTTCGCTCTTGCGAACTCATCGATGATGTACGTCTTCCCGATCTGCCTGCTCCCCGTGATGACCAGTCCGTGCTTGTTCGGATCGTCCTTCCACCTGACAAGCTCGGACATCATCTTGCGCTTCATGATCTTGTGTAAACTAATGATTATACTAATTGTTATTCCATAAAAATTAGTGAATCTACTAGTAAATGCATTATAAAAACTAGTATTTTCACTAGTTTTTAGCATTTCTTGTTATGACGACGGAAGAACAGTGAGCGGAAAGATAAAGGAGCCTCAAGGGAGCGACGTAACCATGCCAGCTCAATAGCGAGATAAAATGGTGGACAGGGCGAGATTCGAACTCGCGGCCTCTACCATGCCAAGGTAACGATCTTCCAACTGATCTACCTGCCCAACAAAATCCCTGAGTTATTCATCATATTTAAACATTCCTTACCATCGGAACCTGTTCCCCCGCCCGTTTCCGCATGAACGGGCCTGATGTCCATCGGATCCTGTCGACAAAGAGCCCTCGCCCAGTGGAAACGGGGGTCGTCGGATGTGCTGGCCATGTCCCCGGGATCGGGCGCGCGTGTCGGGAATCTATATTGAAACACCGTTAACACCATGGAAAACGCATCTTCCGGCCGTCTCGGGAATATGTACGGACAGTTCAGGCATCCGGCTTATATGGAGAAGCCGAGACGTGCTCATGAGAGAAATCGACACTAAAGGGAGTATGCCCTTCGCCATCGTGGCAGTGGCATTGCTGCTGTCGTCCGCGGTCCTCTGCGGAGTGGTCTGCAGCAACAGGGAGACCGAGAGCCGGCAGGACAGCGTGGAGCATGAGATAACGGCCATCGACGAGGCCCTGGCCGACATGACGGGCTATGTGAACAGAGGCCTCGGAGAGATCGTGATGAGACTGTCCACGGCCACGGCCGAAGGCATCGGCAGCACGGCCACCGTGGCGGAGCGGGCCGAAGCCTTCAAGGAGATGTCCGCGGACTGGATCTCCCAGCAGTTCCCCATGCGCAGCGGAGGAGCCGTCGCGGAAGTGAAAGGCTACGACCTGAAGCTCGAGTCGGTCCCTACCCAGCTCGCTTCGGATGCGGGCCCCGATGGCATGCTCAGGGCCTACCTGTGCGGGACCGGCAGCATCGAAGTGCGCATATCGTCCGAGAAGGGCTCGTCCGACACCGCCATCGACGTTTCCACGGACGGGAGCTACACCCTCCCCCTGACCGCGGAGCGCCTGGAGATATTCAGGAACATGGCCTCCGACGGCGGCGTGTCGGTATCTCAGATGATGTCCTATCAGCTGACATGCCTCGCGCAGTACAGGATCATGAACGGGTACGGCGCAGTCCAGTACGGCCCGGCGGGGACATCGGCCATCATCACCCAATCCGATGTCCTGGCCGCCTACGAGAGGTCGCTCCAGGCGGCGGAGAGAATGTCCTTCCATTCGGGGAGCATGGCCGGCGGCGACATAGACCTGTCCGACCTTCTGGCCGAGGACGGGAGGATCTCCCTGGACCTCTCGGCGGTCTACGCCCAGGCGCTCATGGCGGTCATCGACGACGTGGCCCTGAGATGGGTCGACTACTTCTACGGCTTCGAGATCGCAGACATCCTGCATGACATCCTGAGCCCTCTGCGCTCGTTCACGGACTCCCTGAAGGCGTTCATATACGGGGAAGAGAAGGTGTACAGCGCCGTCCCGTGCATCGAAGGCCACATGGACGCGTCTGTGCTGGAGAGGAGCAGGCACCCGGGATCCGGGACCACCACGCTGGAATACGGCGGGGTGTCGGTCACCGTCCAGAACCCGACCGGGGACGTGCTGTCGTCGCCCTGGCTGAAGAGCTTCGGCAAGAGGTACTCCGGGAACGGCGACTACGTCAGGGACCATGTCCTGGAAGTGCTCAAGACAGTCGCCCTGAAGATAGCCGGGGACGGAACCTTCGGCACAGTGTCCGCAGAGGTGGACCCCCGCGACGACAAGGACTTCGTCGCAGCTCTCACCGAGCTGTACACGAAGGCCATCTCGGAGATGCCGGGCAGGATCGCCCCGTCTCTGGAGAGCGCCTTGGCCTCGGTTCCGTTCTACGACCAGTACTGCGGAGCGGTGGCCGACGAGATCGGTTCCCATGCATCCGAGTTCGTCATGTCGGAGCAGCTCAGGTTCTCCCTCCTTTCGGCATTCGCGGCCGCGATCCCCGAAGGATCGGAAGCCGCCGTCTCCGCGATGACGGAGTCTGGAGCCCTGGACAGAGCCGTCAGGAGCTACGAGCAGAAGGTCCGCTCGGACCTGGGAGGATTCGACGCCCTCAGGAACGTGAGCGCCGGCCAGAGCCTGACGGTGAAGGCGCTGTCCTCGATCCTGGCCCTGGGCCTCCCGCTGACGGACATCGACGAGAAGGTGCCGGAGATGGCATCCGGGATGTGCTCCGAGATGGCTTCCTGCATCTCCATGAACCCCGAGTCCGGGATCGTCAGCCTGCCGGAGGGCTCCGGATTCCAGCTGGACGACGGCTCCGGCATGACGACCGACGAGAAGATCTCTGCCACGCTGTCGTCGGCAGCGATCGTGTCCTCGATAACAATCGACGAGGGGCGCTGCGTTCACACCGTCGGTTTCAGAGAGGAGGCGAGCGCCGCATATTCCACGGTCTTCGTCATCAAGATGGACGATGCCCTCGCAGTGGACCTCGTGGGCACCGGCGCGTTCTCCGAGGCCATGGGCGAGATGTCCTCCCGCATCTCGGACACGATCCAAACGTCGTACACGATAGAAGTGACGGCATCCAGCGGATGGGCCCTGGCCGGCGTGGACTACAAGCCCAGCACTACCATCCTCCAGGACCTCTGGAAGGCGCTGCTGAAGGTCCTGGAGCCCATCATCGAGCCGCTCAGGAAGGTTATGGAAGCGGTGAGGCAGGCCATGACCGTCGTGTCCGAGGCCCTGATCGAGGCGCTCTCGTACATCGCAGATGCCATGGCCCGCATCTACGAGGCTCTGATGGATCCTATCGGAGCGTTGAAGGAATGGTTCGAGACCACTGTCGAAGACATCTTCTCCCAGGCGACGCTAGACATCCTGGTGAACATAAACCTGGGATCCCAGAAGATCGCGTTCCAGTTCTTCGGATGCGTGCTGGAGTTCAGCACCAAGGCGATCACATGGTCTGCCAACACCAAGACCCTGCTCTCCGCCACCCTGACCATGCCCGTGGCCGGCCTGACGGTCTCCGCAGGCATCACAGCGAAGGTCCGCGGCGAGGTGAAGAAGGAGAACCTCCTCCTGACCGGGTTCGGCAAGGTCGAAGGAGACGACTGGAGCCTGAAGGTCACCCTGGACCCGCTCATGAAGGCCACCAGCCACCTCATCGTGGTCGACGGCGATGTCCACGGCACCGACTTCTCCATAATCGCCCCCAAGCTGGAGAACTACCAGGAGATGGGGGTCAAGCTGAGCGACGTGCCCGGGATCGGGGACATGGTGAGCAACATCCCGGTGATGGGCGCGAACGTGGGCCTGGACGCGGGCTTCACCCTCAGATACGCCGACCCCCAGAAGACCGGCCTGATAATCAACGAGTTCGAGACCAACCCCCCGGGCCCGGACAAGGGGAAGGAGTACGTGGAGCTGTACAACAACAGCGCGAGCAGCATAGACCTGGAAGGATACACCCTCCTGGCGGCGTCCGACCGCAAGACCAAGAATATGCAGCTGTCCGGGACCATAGCCCCGGGAGAGCACCTGCTGATCTACCCCAAGTTCACGCTGGTCAACTCCTCCGGGAAGTACACCAAGAACGGAGAGGCCGTGATACTCAAAGACCCGGACGGCAACGAGGTGGACAAGACCCCCACCAAGAAGGACGGCTCCGACGACGAGCGCAGCTGGCAGAGGTCCTACGACGGCTCCACCGAGTGGGTGTTCGCCAAGGGCACGCCGGGGAAGACCAACGACGCCTATCCACTGAGCAACGTCGTCTCCGCCGCCGACATGAAGGACATCGTCTGGAAAGCAGTGGAGAAGTCCTTCGATAAGGTGGAGAACATAAACGACCTGGAGACGCTCCAGTCGTTCCTGCAGTACCTCACCAGGTACACCCTGGAAGGACTGATAAGCGAGGTCTCGGGGCAGCTGATAGAAGCCTCGGTTTTCGTCAGCCTCGACGTAAAGGACGTGTCGTCTTCCCTTTCCGCCGGCGTGAGAATCGCCCTCCGCACAGACGGGGAGCTGGTCAAGGACGTGATGAAGTACATCGTGGGCAAGGTCATGGAGATCGTCCTGAACGCCAAGAACCCGTACAGGATCGACCCGGTGGAGATGTTCGCCGAGAACATCGACCTGGAGGTCTCGGTCCATGCCAAGGTCGGGCTCCCCGAAGCGCTCTCCGAAAGCGCCGACCTTCCGGGCATCGACGTCGGCGCGGTGTTCCGCACGAACCTGTCGGCCATCACCAGCCTGGCAGGCATCGACGCCGGCCGCCCGGAGGTGATGTTCGGCCTCAGGATAACCGACTGCCCCAAGGAACTCATCCCGTCGAAGATGTCGGCGAGGAAGAACATGGACCACGACCTGTGGCTGATGATGGCCACCGTCCGGTTCGCAGACCGATGAGGGCTGCGTGATAGGAGATAATATATGAGGACGCGATGGCGAGAAACATGGCCGGAATGGACTTCAAGATTCCCACGGTGATGACCTCGGAGGAGCTGATGGAGAAAGCCTTCCACAGGGCATCCAAGATCCGCAAGAACGGGACCAACGCCCTCGACTCGAAGAAGAAGACCGCACTGGCCAAGATCACCGCCTCGGGCGACATCGTCGTCACGACGCTGAACGGCTATGTGGCCAGGTTCCCGCGCCTCGACAAGGAGGACGACTTCTTCCCCGAGCTGGTGGACATCGTCATAGGCATAGACCGGTACAAGAAGGCGCTGGGAGCCGTCAACTGGTGCGCGGCCAAGGCCGACAAGCTGAAGAACGACACCCTTAGGGACATCCGCCGCACGAAGGATCCGGAGATCGTCGAGGCCACCAGGCGCAGCTTCTACGGCAGGCTCAACTCCTACGTCGACAGGATCTCCGACGACCTGCTCTTCCTGCAGGATGCCAAGAACAAGTTCAGGAGGCTCCCCGCGGTGGACCCCAACGTGCCCACGGCGGTCGTTGCCGGGTTCCCCAACGTCGGGAAGAGCAACCTCGTCACCGTGCTCTCATCGGCCACCCCCGAGATCGCCCCGTACCCCTTCACCACGAAGGGGGTCATCGTGGGCCACATCGAGGACGACTGGCGCAAATACCAGATCATCGACACCCCCGGCCTCCTGGACAGACAGTTCGAGGACAGGAACGACATCGAGAAGCAGGCGGTCCTCGCCCTGAGGTACCTGACCGACGTGATGCTGTTCGTCATCGACCCGTCGGAGACCTGCGGGTTCTCCAGGGAGGTCCAGGAGAAGCTCCTCAGCACCGTGCAGGAGGGCTTCGCCGGAGTCCCCATCATAGTCGCCGAGAGCAAGTGCGACGTGATGAAGACAGGAGACGGGAGGCTGTTCTTCTCCGCCCAATCCGGCGAGAACATGGACGCCCTCTCCGAAACGGTCATGGCCGAGCTCAGGGCCGTCTTCAGGCGCAAGGCGTCGGAGACAGAGGAATGACCGAAGGCCCTGCTGCCAGCCCCGAGATGGCGGAGTACTTCTCGGAGCTGTCCGCAAAGAAGGACGAATGCTACGCCATCGCCGAGAAGGCGAGGAGCATGGGCTTCGACCCCGAGACCGCGGTCGAGATCCCCCAGGCAGAGGACCTGGCGTCCCGTGTAGAGAAGCTCCTGATGGACTACCACGTCGAAGGCGTCGCGGCGGACATCCGCAGGCTCACCGCCGAGTTCGGGAACCGCGAGCTGGTCGCCCTGATGGTGGCCAAGGAGATGGCCAAGAGGCCCGCCGAGAGCATCGAGAAGGCCCTGGACAGAGCCGTCAGGGTGGGGCTCGCAGTCCTCACCGAAGGGATCCTGGTCGCTCCCCTGGAAGGCATCGCAGACACCAAGATCAGGAAGAACGCCGACGGCACCAACTACGTGGACCTGGTCTTCGCAGGCCCCATCCGCGCGGCAGGAGGGACCGGACAGGCCATGAGCGTCCTGATCGCAGACGTGGTCAGGATAGAGCTGGGCATCGGGAAGTACCAGCCCACCGACGGGGAGATCGCCAGGTTCGACGAGGAGATCCCCCTCTACAAGCAATGCCAGCACCTCCAGTACACTCCGACCTCCGAGGAGATCGACCTCATCGTGAGGAACTGCCCCGTCTGCGTGGACGGCGAAGGGACCGAGCAGATCGAAATATCCGGTTTCAGGGATCTGCCTCGCATAGACACCAACCGCGTCAGGGGAGGAGCATGCCTGGTCATCGCAGAAGGGATGTGCCAAAAGGCATCCAAGCTCAAGAAGCACGTGGACAAGCTGAAGCTCCCCGGCTGGGAGTTCATCGGAAAGTTCCTGGACGCGCACAAGACGGTCAAAGAGGAGAAGAAGGAGGGCGACGTCCCCAAGAAGCCCACCGTCGAGCCCAAGGAGAAGTACCTCATGGACATCGTCGCCGGGCGCCCCATATTCGGGCACCCCTGCAGGGTGGGAGGATTCAGATTGAGGTACGGCAGGGCCAGGACGTCCGGCCTCGCCGCTTTGGCATACAACACGGGCAGCATGTACGCCATGGACGAGTTCATGGCCCTGGGAACCCAGGTCAAGATAGAGCGTCCCGGGAAGGCGTGCGTCGTGACCCCGTGCGACCTGCTGGAGGGCCCCACCCTCCTCCTGAAGAACGGCGACCTGGTCTACTGCCACACCAAGGACGAGGTCCTCGAGGTCAGGAGCAACGTGTCCGAGATAGTGGACAACGGCGAGATACTGATCCCCTTCGGGGAGTTCTGCGAGAACAACCACGTCCTCGTCCCCTGCGGATACCCCATAGAATGGCACAAGATGGAGCTGAAGGCTAAAGGAGGCCTCCCGGACGACTGGAGGGACCCCACCTACGAGCGCGCCAAGGAGATGTGCGCCCAGCTGGGCGTGCCGCTCCATCCCAAGTTCAACCTGTTCTGGTCCGACTGGCCCCTGGACCGCATAAAGGCGCTGAGGGCCACGGTGCTGGGATCCGGAAGGTACGTCGGGAAGAACCTGATCGTTCCCAGGGAACCGGTGTCCAAGAGGATGCTGGAGGACCTATGCGCCCTCCATCGGGTGGTGGACGACGAAGTGGTCATCGACGAAAAGTACTCCCTGCCGATCCTGGACTGCCTCGGCATAAGGGTCGAGGGCGGCGCGCTGGCCGCGGGCCCGGAGCTGGAAGGAGAGGACACTCTCGAAGCCATATCCAAGGCCGCAGGCTACGAGGTCCGCGCCAGGGCCATGACGCGCATCGGCACGAGGATGGCCCGCCCGGAGAAGGCCAAGGAGAGGGAGATGACCCCCAAGGTGTACTCCCTGTTCCCTGTGAGCAAGGATGCCGACGCCAAGGCAGAGATAGTGGCGATGATCAAGGTCGTCAAGTCCAACATGAACAAGAGCCGCGACTCCAAGCCCACAGTCACCGTGGAGGTGGGCAACAGGTTCTGCCCCTCGTGCAGGACGTACACCTACCGCAACTGGTGCAGGAGCTGCGGCTGCCATACCAACTACACCCCGAGGCAGAACGCCTTCGGCGACATGGGGCCCGCTCCGATAGAGATCAACCTGGAGGATGAGTTCAAGGCCGCCTGCGAGTCCATCGGCGAGAGGCCCCCTTCGGACCTGAAGTGCCTGGAGACGCTTTCGTCTAAGACCAAGACCTGCGAGGCCCTGGAGAAGGGCCTGCTCAGGCAGAAGAACGGCGTCAGCACGTTCAAGGACGGGACGGTGAGGTTCGACATGACCGACATCCCCCTCACGCATTTCAAGCCCAGGGAGATCGGCCTCTCCGTAGAGAAGGCGCATGAGCTGGGCTACACCCATGACTGGAACGGCGATCCCCTGACGGATCCGGATCAGATATGCGAGCTGAAGGTCCAGGACATCGTCCCCGCCAAGGACTGCGGGACGTACCTGGTAAACGTGGCCAACTTCGTGGACGACGAGCTGGAGAAGTTCTACCACCTCCCCAGATACTACAACGTCAAGGACCGCAGCGACCTCATCGGGCACATAACGTTCGCCCTGGCCCCCCACACGTCCGGGTGCATCCTGAGCAGGATCATCGGCTACGCCGACCTGCGCGGATGCTACGGCCACCCGTTCTTCCATGCGGCCAAGAGGAGGAACTGCGACGGGGACGAGGACTGCGTCATCCTGGCAATGGATGCCCTGCTGAACTTCTCCAGGACGTTCCTCCCGGACAAGAGGGGAGGCCTCATGGACGCCCCGCTGGTCCTGACCACCAGGCTGGATCCCAACGAGATCGACAAGGAAGCGCACAACGTGGACTGCCTCAGAGAGTATCCTCTGGAGCTCTACCAGGCGGCCATGGAGATGAAGGACCCCAAGGAGATCGAGAAGAAGATGGACCTGATCGCAGGCAGGATCGGGACCCCCGATCAGTACGAGCACATGGGCTTCACCCATGACACCTACGACATCTCCGACGGGCCGAAGTACTCTGCATACACCACCCTGGAATCGATGATGGACAAGATGGATGCCCAGCTGATGCTCGGGAAGAAGATCCGCGCCGTCGACGAGCAGGACGTGGCCCGCAGGGTGCTGAACAAGCACTTCCTGCCGGACATGATCGGGAACCTCAGGAGCTTCTCCACCCAGACGGTCAGATGCACCAAGTGCGGAGAGAAGTACCGCAGGATGCCCCTGGCCGGAAAATGCACCAAGTGCGGCAACGCCCTCACGCTGACCGTCCACGAGGCCAGCGTGAAGAAGTACCTCGAGATCTCCAAGGTCATCGGCGAGAAGTACGGCCTGGACACCTACACCCGCGAGAGGGTGGAGATCCTCGAGATGAGTATGGACTCGATCTTCAACAACGACAAGGTCAAGAAGTGCAAGCTCTCAGACTTCTTCTGATCGCTGCTTCGGCGCCATGTAGAACTTCTTGAAGGCATCCAGCTGGGCATCCCTAGCCTTGGTGACGATCTTGGACGACAGCTTGCCGGCGGCCATGAGCTGTATGTTCATGTTGGCGGCGGCGATGAGTCCCTCGGTGAGGTTCTTGCTGGACTTCTCGGACCAGTAGTCGGAGAGGAACTCCCTGCGTTCTGCATCGGTTTCCTCTATCATGGAATCGACCCTCTGCCCCACCAGGGAGAAGAACTCGGAATACCGCCTGAGATACATCTCGGGCGGATACTTCAGCTGCGCAGGCTCCAGCGACGGGGCGCGGTCGGCCATGGCGTCCATGTAAGCGGCGGCCTGGGCGCAGATCTTCTTGTAATCGTCCAGATCCGTGTAGACGGAGAACCCGCCCACGGCGATGAACAGGTACTCGGATGCGGCATTGAGCAGCTCCAGCTGATACCCTATGCGCGCAGACCTCTCCTCCATCCTGGACATCATGTCCGTGATGAGGTCGTGGTCGCCGGTGATGATCGCCAGGTCTCCGATCCTGCTGCGGGTGCGGAGTCCGGGCTTGGAGGCGCTGTGGAAGGCCGCATCGATGCATTCGTCGAGGATCGAGGCGTACTTGGCATCGTCGATCTCCTCGACGCCGCCCAGCTCCGAGATCAGACGGTCCACCGTGGCTGCGAGTGTGCGGTCGTCGCCTGACTCGGGCTTGGCCGCATCCGGCTGCACCGGAGCGGCGCTCTCGAAGTATTCTCCGCATTTGGAGCAGAACTTTGCATCGTCGTCGTTGGCGTTGCCACACGCCTTGCAGGTCTTCATGCACCTGTGATGGGAAGCAGTATAAAAACAGATTCCGCATAAGCTTCAGGAATGCCATCCCTCAAAGTACCTGGCGATGTACTTGGCGATGAGCTTGTCGCGGGAGCGGATGAACAGCCAGGACATCAACGGCCCGGAGATCACAGCGCGGAGGCCTGCGGCCGTCGCCCCGCGGGCATAGGCGAGATAGTCCGGGCAAGCGGAGGACGACCATGAATCCGCCAAGGCGTCCAGCTCCTCCTTGCTGTGAGAGGATATCGCATCGGACACTGCATCCTTCAGGCAGAAGGCGCAGTCGCGGTATGCCGAGAGCCAATCCATCGCCTTGGGCTTCTTGGCGCCGTTGGAGGGCAGGCCTTCGGCTTTCTCTATCATCGCGGAGAGGGCATCGCATGCCTCGCCGCAATAGGCGAGGATGTCGCGGAGGTCGGGATAGATCAGAAAGCAGTCCGAGAACAGCTGGTAGTACGGATTGGCGAGCCCCAACACGCCCTCCTGGATCTGGCAGATGCCTATGTTCTTCGCTATCGAGGACATGAGGTCGGGCACGAACTCACGGTCGGGCATCATCCGGGCGATGTCGGGGACGGATGCAGCCACATAGACCTGAGGGGCGATCACCGTGGACACGATGCACCCGACGGCAGAATCCAGGATCCTGCGGTAGACGATGTCGTCCACGACGTACCCGCTGTCCAGCGCTCCCCTCCAGGCGCCCATGCCCTCGGAGAACGATCCGGAGTCCATGAGCATGCACCCAGCGGCTATGGGATCTGAAGGCATCTTCTGAGGAGCGGCCGGTGCGGCGTTCTTCTCAGAAGCGAAGTAAGCGCCGCATTCGTAGCAGAACTCTTGAGAATCATCCTCGGCTTCATACCCGCATGCAGGGCAATGCTTCATCGGCAGTCAGCCTCGATTGGAGATTGAGAAATGAAAGGCCCCTCCCCGGAGGGAGGGGTTTCGGTTTCAGAGGGCCTCGATCTGGGACTTGAAGTCGTCGGCCTCAGCGGCCAGGACCTTCAGGGCCTCGTTCAGGGCTTCTTGGGCAGTCAGAGAGCCGTCGGTCTCGAACTTGAAGACGAACTCGGTGTCGCAGGGCTCGACCTTTATGCCGCCCTTGCGCCCGACGTGCTTCAGGCACGTCTTGCAGAGGCTGCAGTCCAGCTCGCGCGCGGCGGCAAGCTTGTCGTCGACGATGTCAAAGACCTTCTTGGGACAGAGGTCTGCGCATTCGAGGACATCCTCGCGAGAAGCTTCCTTCTCGTCGATAGTGACGTAGGGCCTGTACTTGTAGCCCACTCCGTTGGCGACCTGCCATTTGACGTGGGTGGCGGCCGTCCCCATCACCGCATGCGCGTAGATGAGCATTGCCTGACCGTCGGTGAGCTCCACGATGGGTATGAACTCGTCCTTGACCTTGAGCGAGGGGTCTCCGAGGGGCTCGAGATCCCCGGAGAGCACCGTGCACGGCCCGATCTTGTTCAGGCTGTACATGATCTCGCAGCTAGGGCATCCGGTTCCTCCGCAGGCGCACTCGCTCTTGGGGACGAAGCGCTGGAGGTCGGTGGGCACAGGGACCATCCCCAGCCTGTGGGCGATGATCTCATCGAACAAGGGCGTCACGCTCTCATACTCCTTGTCGCCGTCCATGATGGAACCGAGGTGGAACTCCACCGTGTCGATTGCCATCTTGGGTATGTCGGACAGGAGCGTCCTCCTGAGTGCGTTCGCCATGGCCGGAGAGGAGTTCTTCAGTATGAACTTGGCCTTCCTCTCGGCCATTTCGAGAATCTCTATGTCCATAGGAGAGCCTCCTCAGACCCTGCGTCCCCTGCGTCCGCCCTTCTTCTTGGTACCGTCATGCGGTATGGGAGTGACATCCTCGATCCTGCCGATCTTCAGGCCGGCCCTGGTGAGGGCACGGATAGCGGCCTGGGCTCCGGGGCCAGGGGAAGCGGATTTGTTTCCTCCGGGCGCGCGGACCCTGACGTGGATCCCGACGAACTCCTTCTCCTTGGCGACCTCGGCGACCTTCTCGGCCGCTTTCTGGGCTGCGTAAGGCGAGGACTCGTCCTTGGCCTGCTTCACGACCATTCCGCCGGTGGCCTTGGTGATGGTCTCGGCTCCGGTGATGTCGGTGAGGGTGATCATGACGTTGTTGTAGCTGGCGTAGATGTTGGCTATTCCCCATTTTGCTGTCATCAGTTGGCACCGTCCTCTGCTGTGATTCCTGCTTCCTCTGCATCGGCCTTGGCGGCTGCGGCATCGGCTGCGGCCTGCTCGGCCTCGGCCTTGGCCTTGGCGGCCATGTTGGCCGCGGCCTGCTCCGCCGAGATCCTCATCGGGTGCATCTCATCGGTGAAAGGGGATGCGGGGTTGAACTCGATGGACGACTCCTCCGCCCTGGTGACGAGGTATCCGGGAACGGTCACCCTGTGGCCGTTCATGAAGATGTGGCCGTGGGTGATCATCTGCCTGGCCTGCCTGATGGTGCTGGACAGCCCCTTCTCGTACACGATGGTCTGAAGGCGCCTGGACAGGACATCCTCGTCCTTCAGCGTCAGGATGTCGTTCAGGTCGGCTCCGACGGGGAGGTATCCGAGGCGTCCGCACTTGGCGAGAAGGGCATCTGCCTCGATCTTTGCCTGGGCGTCTCCGGACCTGAGGCGTGCCTGGAGATCCCTGGACTGCTTCCTCAGGTTCCTGAGGATGGTCTCGGCCTTCCAGACCTCGGTCTTGTTCTTCAGGCCGAAGGCGCGAACGACCTCGACCTCTGCCTTGATCCTCTCGCCCTGCCAGGGGTGGGAGGGCGTGTCGTATGTCTTGCGTGAAAATTTAGGGTCTCCCATTCAAACCACCTCAGGATTTCCTCTGGACTCCCATGGTGAGCCCGTGCCTTCCGTTGGACCTGGTCCTCTGTCCGCGCACCTTGTGGCGTCCCTCGTGCCTGATTCCGCGGTAGCAGCGGATCATCTTCATCCTGTTGATGTCATCCTTCTGGATGATGTCCAGGTCGTTTCCGAACAGGTGCATGTCTGCGCCGGTCTCGTAGTCGTTCTGCCTGTTGATGGCCCATCCGGGGGCGTACTCGACATAGGACTTCACGAGGGCCTCGATCTCCTTGACCTTCTCGTCAGAGAGGGAACCCATCTTGACGGAGGGGTCGACGTTGGCCTTCTTGGCGACGATCTGCGCGACCCTCTTTCCGACTCCTTTGATGCTCTGAAGCCCGACGACGGTCTTCTTCTGACCGTCGATATCGGAGTTGACGATACGGACGATGAAGTTGAAGTTCTCGTCCTCCGTCTGCTGCTGTTCTTTCTTCTTAGCCATTATGCTAACCTCCGCAAATGCGTCCTCTTTCGAGGATACGGACAAGCTCCGGTTCCCGGGGGAAGGAGCTCTCAGTCTTCACCTCCCGTTGCCGAGAGGGGGTCCTGAGTTCGCGTAAAAACGGCGAAGCGGTTATCGTTTATAAAACAAGCGGAAAGGCTATGGTGCTGGGGAAGGGATTCGAACCCTTGAAACCCTACGGTAAGGGATCTTGAGTCCCTCGCCTTTGACCAGGCTCGGCTACCCCAGCTTGATTGAGGTTGAAAGTGGTTTGATTGAAAACGTTTACGGAAGGGTCGTGACCTCTCCGCGCTTGCCGTCGATGTAGAAGGTGTATTCGTGCTGCGAGACTATGCCCCCGTTGACCTCGACGAGCTCGGCGTAGCTGGAG
>CAVHMZ010000171.1:0-9810 GCA_963637225.1 Segatella hominis | reverse complement strand
GCACATTGATATGCACATTGATATGCACATTGATATGCACATTGATATGCACATCGAGGAAATGTCTTCACAAGAGTTCTATGTCCAAGATTTCGTTCTTAACAGTCATGCGAGGCTTGAATGTAGAAATGACCTCGGATGAGTATGTCGTGCGACTGTCATCCAGAGGCTATGGGGTTTTCAGGAACTGTTCTCGGCATCAGGCCCAATACAGTCCGTCCATCGTGTAGATGATCACGAGCTCCACCGCCGCGACAGCGATCATGCAGGCCCATATGACAACGTTCCATTTCATGATCTTGGACCCGTCCAGCGGGGGTATGGGCAGCAGGTTGAACACTGCCAGGAACGAGTTGAGCACCGCCAGCATATAGAACGGCACCAGGAGCGCGGTTTGGTTGAACGCGACGGTTCCGAGTATCCCTATGGCCGCGATCGCTATGTTCACGGCAGGCCCCGCGAGGCTCACCCTGCCGTTGGTCTTCGCGTCCATGTTCCCTGCGATGTAGACTGCCCCGGGAGCGGCGAACAGGAACCCGATCATCGACGTGATGAGCGTGATCGCCAATCCCATGGGGAACATGCGATACTCGGACCACAGCCCCGCCTTCTGGGCGACAAGCTTGTGGCCCAGTTCGTGGAGCATGAAGCTTAGAACGACCAGGACCACGCTGAGGCCGAACAGTCCGAGATACGCGCCCGTCTCGGAGCCGGCGTGGTACCTGAAGTAGTTCATGGTGGAGCCGGTTCTGTAGAGGATCGTGAACGCCACGGACAGGACCGCGATCGAGATCGCGATGTCGCGAACCTCGGTGCGGCTGAACTTGGGCTTTCCGAACCCGGTGTTGATGCGGGTCAGCCCGTCGTTGTCTTGCATGCGCCCTCTGATGTTGCTCATGGTTATAAAGGTGGACCATAATCGCGCAGGACGGTTCGAATGGTCCAGAAGAACGCTGCCCACGGGAAGGAGGTCTGCAGATGGTGCGACAGCTGCGGGACGCTGCTGATGGGGGACGGGTGCTCCCGCTGCGGCTCCGAAGGGCGGGAGTTCGCGATCAACAGCCCGGGGGACATCCGCCCGTGCATGGGGGACAGCATCGGGATGGTCCTCGGACTCTTCAAGGAGGCGTTCGGAACGTCGGAGCCCCTCGAAGGGAAGGCCATCTTCTTCAACAAGATCCCGGGAGAGGACAGGAACGACGAGGTCGTGGCCGGCGGCGCGGTCATCGCGACTATGAGGTTCGACCTCAGGAGGGACCGCATGGCCCTGGACCTCAGGCAGGCCGGGGCGGAGCTGTTCGCCCCGTATGCGACGAAGGGCATCGTCCTCTTCGGCGGCATGTCCGGGCATCTCAAGGGCAAGGCCGTTCCCGGCTCTAATATAATCGAATACAGGGGGCTGTTCGCGGAGGGGGATCCGCTGATCCTCGTTAAGGGGCAGAAGGTCGGTCCCGGCACGGCCCTGGCGCCTTCGGACTCGCTGAAGGATGCCGAGCGCGCCGTCAAGATCAAGGACCTGAATGCTCCGGCGGAGCCCCGTGCGATCGAGAGCGCCGGCCTCGACGTGTTCACCGAGGCGAACCGCGACCACATCGTCCGCATATCGAGGCGCGCGGTGAAGGAGATGAAGCGCTTCCTCGACGAGAGGAACCGGAAGGGCCTGCCGGTCACCGTTTCCTTCTCCGGCGGCAAGGACTCCCTCGTGGCCTACGGATTGGCATCCAGGGTGGCCGAGGCCCCCGACCTGCTCTACATAGACACAGGCCTGGAGTTCCCTGAATCCACCGAATACGTCCGCAGGTTTGCGGAGGCCCACGGGAACAGGATCCATATAGCCCGCGGGAACGAGGGGTTCTGGGACAACGTCGATTCCTTCGGCCCTCCGGCCAAGGATTTCAGGTGGTGCTGCAAGGTCTGCAAGCTGGGCCCCATGACCGAGACCATATCCCGGGACTTCCCGGAAGGGACGATAACCGTCGAGGGCAACAGGAAGCTGGAGTCCTTCGCGCGTTCCGAGATCGGCCTGGTGACGAAGAACCCATTCGTTCCCAACCAGGTCAACCTGAACCCTATCCGCGACTGGTGCTCCGCGGAGGTCTGGGGCTACATCCTGCTGTTCGGGCTGGAGTACAACCCACTCTACGACCGCGACTTCGAGAGGATCGGGTGCTACCTGTGCCCGTCATGCCTGACGAGCGAGTGGAGGAACACCGGCAGGATTCATCCCGAACTCTATTCCAGATGGGAGGAGCACCTGCACGCCTATGCGGAGTCCAGAGGGCTGCCGCCGGAGTACGCGGACCTGAGCTTCTGGAGGTGGAAGTCCCTCCCGCCGAAGATGGTTCAGATCGCCGACGAGATGCACATCGACCTCCGTCCGAAGACCGCGTCAGGGCCGTCCATGAAGATGCTCAAGGGCGCATCGCCCTGCGCCGCAGGCGGCTATTCTGTAGAAGCCATAGTGACCGTCCCCAGGATGAGGGACTTCTCCTATGCCGCAGACGCCCTCAGGACAGTCGGCGACACCAGGTATTCCGACGAGTACGAGATAGCCCTGCTGAGGCTCCCGGTCGGGAGGGCCAGGCTGTTCGGCGGAGGGCAGGTGTCCGTGAACGCCCCCGACGAGAGGAGCGCCAGGAAGGTGTTCGAGAAGGCCGTCAAGGCCCTGGTAAGGGCCATGATGTGCACCGAATGCGGGATATGCGCCGAAGGATGCTCCCGCAGGGCGATCCGCATCCGGGGCGGCATGAGAGTGGATCCGTCCAAGTGCGCTTCCTGCGGGAGGTGCGAGAGGTTCTGCATGGTCGTCCATTATTACGACAAGCTCATGGGCTCGGTTCCCGGGAGCAAGCCTCGCAAGCATTAAAGCCTAGGCGCGATTCGCACATCCATGGATTGGATTCTAGGCCTGGCGATGGTCCTCGGGATCGGGCCCGCACTGGCGCTCATGTTCCTGGGAGTCCGCAACTACACCTACCCGCGCGTGGAGCAGCCGTTCTTCTCCGACCCCACCTTCTTCTCGATGCTGGTGGTCGGAATGGTGGCAGGCTCCGTCCTGTTCTTTGCGATGGTGGCGCTGGGCTTCGCGGCCAACATAATCCTGATGGTGCTCATGGCCATCGTGGAGTCCATGGCGATGGTCGTCATAATGAACCTGAAGCGCTTCCGCGGGAAGTCCGATTCCGTCTTCTACGGCTACGCGCTGGGACTCGGCATGTCCTGCGGCATGTCCACCGGGATATGCTTCGTCACGGCATCCGCCATAGCATCTTCGTCCGATTCCATCGACATATCCGCGGTCATCCTCGTCGTGATCTCCGTCACGATGTCCATGATCCTCGGCTCCGCCGGAACCAACGTCGGAGAGGGGATTGCAAGGCACAGAGTGATGGAGTTCGCCCTTCAGGCGGCCATCCCCCTGATCGTGTACAACATCCTCCTGACCGTGATGCTCCATGGAGGCGACATCGGAGGCAGCGCCGTCTACTACCTGAGCGCCGTCGTGGCGGTGCTGTTCGCAGTCATGGTGTACAGCCGCACGATGGTGAAGCAGCTTCCGGGGGTCGTCCGCGACGTGCTGAGGATGGAAGGCAAGCGCAGGGACGACATCCCCAAGTGAGCTTCCTTCAGAAGAATGCTCAGGCGCGGTAGCGGCCGATCCTGACCTCGGAGATGATGCAGCGGTCGAGCATCGCCGACACCATCTTCTCCGCGCGGTCGCCGGCGATCTCCCTGACATCGTCCAGGGTGAACGTTCCCTTGATGGCCGTCAGGCCCTCTGCCAGGATCTCCATCTTCTCGTCCAGGTCGGGGCAGTGCTCATACCTGTAGACCATAGTGGAGTAGGGGTCCATCTCTGCGATCCTCTCCCTCTTCTTCGCGGCATCGGGCGGTACGAAGCCGGTGGCTTGGGACAATGCCTCCCTCACGGCGTCCTGGTCCTCGGATTTGAAGACGCACCTCAGGGAGGAGTTCTCCTGGACGCAGTCGCAGTACGGGCAGGCGGATTCCTTCTTCGAGAGGTCGACGACCCTCGGCCTGCGGCACACGCCGCATTGGACCAGCCCGTACATCAGCGGTACTCCGTGAAGACCAGCGCCGCGATGCAGCAGCCGTAGTTGTCCAGGGGGATCTCCAGCTCCTCGGCGGCGAACTCGATTCCGTCGAACTCCACGCCGCGGATGCGGGACATCTCGTCCATCTTCCAAGTGAGGATCTCCTTCAGGGAGTCGGCGGAGCCGTGGATGTGGCCCTCTGCGACATACCCTCCCTTCCCGTCTTTCCTGTACGCGTAGGCGATGCCGGCGGCGATGGTCTCCCCTTCGGCCCCCCTCATCTGGGCCAGGACGCAGTGGGTCACCGCGCCCATGGGCATCTCGCAGATCTCGACCCTCTCCGCCCCGACGGGGATGACCGATGACACCGACACGAGGTTCTGCTCGCCGATGCCGGCGGATATGAGGGCCTTGTCGAAGGCGTTGAGGTCGGACACCTTGCTGACCGCCGAGCTGCGGGTTATGAAGAATTTCGAAGGGACGAGTTCCATGCTCCGCGCCAAGCTGTACGCATATTTCTGTTCATCCGTAGAACGCGGCGGATTCGGACGGGTCGGGGCCGGCGCTGACGCTCTCCATGTGCCTCTTGATCTCGGCATCCTCTTCCATCAGGATCTTGGGGCTGACCCTCATCCCGGGGGCTATGGATGCGACCGCGGGGATGAAGACCGCCGCCGATCCCGGGTCCGGGAGCGACGGGTTGGCAGGCGCCAGGAGCGCTGCGACGGACATCCCGAAGTTCACGGCATCATGGAGCATCACGCCCGTGGTCCCTTTGACCATGCCGGACCCCATCACCCTGAACTTGGACTTCCTGATCATCTTGGCAGCCCTCTCTCCCGAGCCGCAGGCCAGGGGGACGTCCTCGTCGCTGCTCCTGCCGATGCCCTCCAGGCAGACGACGTCCTTCACTCCCGCATACCTGAGGTAGGACAGGATGCCCTCGACGACCTCGTAGCAGTCCTCGGGCTTGGGGGCGTACTCGGAGAGGCAGACTATCGCGTCCCTCCCCCCCTTCGTGGTGCGCTTCCGGCCGTAGAGCCTCACCGGAGGATAGGCGGTGCCGTTCTGGATCATGCAGTACGGCGGCATGCTGGGGGACGACAGCCCGGCTATGGGCTCCATGCTCAGCTGGGACACGTAGTGGTTGGCCATTATGGAGCTCACCAGCCCGATGCTCGGGAAGCCGATCACCGCGACAGGATCTTCCAGGCCCAGATCCGCGTACTTCGTCGTCTTGACAGGCATATGTGACCGGATTGTCCGTCAACTATATTAAGAAGTGCTTGGACACTTTTGTTACGGCGGAAGATAGCCAGGATGTCTGAGATGCTGAAGATCATGGGGCGAAAGCAATCGGCGTCGCAGGAACGCTCGGGCCGTCGCCCGCACACGCAAGTATTTAAGAAGGTCTACGGTTCGACCGCGCATGAACGGGTCATCAATCTTCACAGCCAGCACATCCGCCGGCATACCGGTGGTCGTAGAGCGCATCCCCGGGAGCCGCAGCGCCGCCTTCATGGTCGCCGCAGCCACCGGATCCAGGGACGAGCACGAGGGGATCTTCGGGCTGTCCCACCTTCTGGAGCATACCGTGTTCAGGGAGACCACGTCCAGGGACTCCTACCAGATGGCCAAGGAGATCGAGGGCGCCGGAGGGGAGCTGAACGCCTTCACAGGCAGGGAGATGACCGCTTTCTACGGGATAACGATAGAGGAAACCGCCGATGTGGCCAAGGACATCGTCGGGGACATCTTCGCCAACCCGCTCATCAACGAGGACGACACCGAGCTCGAGAAGAAGATCGTCCTCCAGGAGCTGAGCATGATTCGCGACGAGCCCGACAGCTACATCCGCGACCTGTTCGAGTCGGCCCTCTGGAGGGGCCATCCGCTGGAGCAGGACGAGGGCGGAGACCCGAAGACCGTCGAGAAGCTCACCCACGAGGACCTCCGCGAGTACTACGAGGACAGGTACAGGATCCCGAACATCGCGGTCTACGCCGCAGGCGGCGTGGACCTGGACGATACCGTCGCATGGGCCGAGGAAACGTTCGACGGCATGGCCGGCGGCAAGAGGAACCCGCGCAGCCCTCCCGCGATGCCGGAGTCCGAGTACAGGTTCGTCAAAGGGGATGCCGACCACTGCCAGGTGGCCATGGGGTTCCCGGCATACGGCTCCGACCACCCCGACCGCACGGCCGTCACCATGCTGGGCGCCGTGCTGGGGATGGGCACCAGCTCCAGGCTGTTCCAGGAGGTCAGGGAGAAGAAGGCTCTGGTGTACTCCATCTACACGACCGTCTCGCAGTGCAGCGACGCATCTTCTCTGGCGACGTACATGTCCTGCACGGACGCAAACGTCATAGAGGCCATGGAGACAGTCGCATCCGTGACGTCCGAGCTCGCGAAGGACGGGCTGGAGCCCGGCGAGCTGGAGAGGGCCAAGAGGCTGGTGAAGGGAGCTAACGTGCGCTCGATGGAGTCCACTGCCAACAGGCTGTACAGGCTCGGGGTGAACCATATGCTGAACGGGAGCCACCAGGCCCTGGAGGAGCGCCTGGCGGCCATCGATGCTGTCACGGAGGACGATGTCATGCGCGTGGCGCAGGATCTGCTCAGGGGAGACCGCCTGAACACGGTTGTCCTCGGAAAGGGGAACAGGGAGATCAGGAAGTACGACGCTTCGGCTCTGAGCCTGTGAGCTCCCTCATCAGGTGGAGCACCGCCCTGCAGGCGCTCTCCACCGATGATTCCACTTCGGGGGTCATGGTTTCTGTGACGGTCTTGATGTCCTGCACCTCGATCGCCACGAACCTGACCTCTTCGGGCATGATCGACGGGTCCATCCGGCGGCCTATCTTCATCGCCGTCGGGAGGTTCACGTCGTGGGTAGCCGCATGGGCGACGGCATCGTCGAAGTCCGATTCCCTGTACAGCAGGACAGTCCCCGGGCCGTATTGGCCGGTCTGTATGGCATCCACGATTATGGCGTACCTGTATCCGTGGATCACCGGCAGTATGTCCAGGCCTCCGACGGCCTCTTGGCGGCAGTCCACGCCCTCCAGGCCCATCTTCCCCATGGACTCCGACACCCTCAGGCCCACGGCGTCGTCGCACATTATCGGGCTTCCGAGCCCTACGACGACGATGCCCTCCAGAGATTCCCCGCTGTTCATGCGGGTGAATGCGCGGTCATAGGATAAAGGGTGGACGGTCCGGCAGGCATTATCTACAAAGATAACGCTCTCTCCGAGCATGGACATCTCCGTGAGGAACTCCCAGGTCATCAACGGCAAGCCCGTCACCGCCCGCCAGCTGGAGGCCCTTCTGGCCGTCAGGGATGCCGGCAGCCAGACCGCCGCCGCCAAAGCCATGGGGATATCCGTGCCGGTGGTCCACAAGTACCTCCGCGCCATCGAGGATGCCGCCGGCGCTCCGATCCTCGTCACCACGCCGTCCGGGTCCGTCCTCACCGGAGAGGGCGAGAAGATAGCCGAGCTGGCCATGTCCATGGGCCGCCGCTGCGATACCGACAGGGGGTTCACTGTCTGCTGCAGCCCCGTGACCGAGGATCTGGTAATGTCGGTGATCTCCTCGCTGAAGATCAAGGGCGCGAACATCGTGGTCTCCGACGACGAGTACAACATCCGCATGATGCGGGAGGACAGGGCCGACCTGGCGATAATCGACGACCCGCTCTATCTGTTCGATGCGGAGGAGTTCGAGATGGAGGAGATCGGCTACATGGGCATGGTGCTGGTGGACAACGGCCCGTCGTTCATCCGCTATAAGTACGGCGCGCAAAGGGTGGCCTTCATGTACCTGGACTCCGAGGACAGGCAGTACACCATCGACTCCGAGACCTTCTCCCTCCCGGAGCTGCTGGGCTCCAACAAGAGCTTCTTCATCGACGAGTTCATGCTCACCCGGCGGAACCTTCGGCTGAAGAGCGCGGTGGATCCCGGGATGCTCAGGCACGCCATCACTGCCATCTACAGGCAAGAGACGAAGAGCATCGCCAAGGTCGTCAGGGCGCTGATGGCCAGATACTCGTGATATTAGGATTACCCTTTATGGTAACACCAGGTCCGGGCCGACTGCCTCTATTAAATATCATCAACGTCTGACAACGCTCGATACATATGGTTACGCCCAACCCCGATTTCGCAAAAGAGATCGCCGCAGCAGGCGGCGAGGAAGTCAAGATGTGCTTCCAGTGCGGAACTTGCACGGCAGGCTGCCCCTCCGGAAGGAGGACCTCCTACAGGGTCAGGAAGCTCATGAGGATGGCCCAGCTCGGAATGAAAGAGGAGATCGTCAACAGCGATGAGCTCTGGGAGTGCAGCACCTGCTACACCTGCGTCGAGAGATGCCCCAGGCAGGTCCCCATCGTGGACATCGTCATCGCCCTGAGGAACATCGCCGTCGCCGAGGGCCACATGTTCGAGAACCACAAGAACACCGCCAAGAACCTCGCCAAGTACGGGCACACCGTCTCCGTCCAGGACAAGATCGCCGCCCTCAGGGAGCAGCTCGGGCTGCCCGGCGTCCCGCCCACCGTCCTTGCCAACGAGAAGGCCAAGGCCGACCTGGACAAGATCCTGACCCTGACCGGGTTCGACAAGATTACAAAGGAGTGAGTGAAATGGCAAAGTACGCGTTTTTCCTCGGATGCATCGCACCCCTCAGATATCCCGGAATCGAGAAATCCACCAGGGAGGTCTGCGCCGCCCTCGGAGTCGAGCTCGTCGACCTGAACGACGCAAGCTGCTGCCCTGCGCCCGGAGTCATCAGGGCCTTCAGCAAGAAGACCTGGCTCGCAGCCGCCGCAAGGAACCTCGCTCTCGCCGAGCAGCAGGGGCTCCCGATCGTCACCATCTGCAACGGATGCTACGGATCCCTGTTCGACGCCGCCCACGAGCTCTCCCACGACCCCGAGCTCCTCGAGGAGGTCAACAAGGTGCTGGCCGAGATCGGCATGCACTACAACGGCACCACCAAGGTCTACCACTTCGCAGAGGTTCTCTACAGAGAGGTCGGGATCGAGAACATCAAGGCCAAGGTCACCAACCCCCTGTCCTATCAGGTCGCGGCGTTCTACGGATGCCACTTCCTCAAGCCCAGCAACATCAAGGGAGTCGACGACCCCGAGGATCCCCACATCCTGGACGAGCTGATCGAGGCCACCGGTGCCAAGAGCATGCCCAGGAAGCAGAAGATGCTGTGCTGCGGAGCGGGAGGAGGTCTGAAGGCCGCCTTCGGAGACATCTCCAAGAAGTTCACCGAGACCAACCTCGAGAACATGAAGGCCTCCGGAGCCCAGTACATCATCGACGTCTGTCCGTTCTGCCACCTGCAGTTCGACGGAGTCCAGAAGGATCTGGGATACAGCATCCCCGTCCTCCACCTGTCCCAGCTCTACGGGCTGGCCATGGGAATGGACCCCAAGGACCTTGCACTGGACGTGCACATCACGCCCGTGACCCTCTGATCCTTCGGGACGGTTTCAAATCACTTAGCCCGGCCATTCGGCCGGGTCCTCATCATTCTCGCCGTTGTTCTATCGCATCTTCGCCGATGCTTCCTCGACAGCATCGGTTCCGTGCAAGGAAAATGATTCGATTCGATTTTTTTTTATCAAAATAATAATTAAATAAATTATTATTTGAAGGATAATTAATTACATTAATTATTTATCTTCTGAACCGAATGACGCGATCATGAGGGAATCCGTGGATTCGGTATTGAAGAA
>CAVHMZ010000170.1:0-9044 GCA_963637225.1 Segatella hominis | reverse complement strand
GGGCATTAGGGCACGATGGACAGTCTAATGCTAAATGTCTGTTCATCTGAGGTTGAACGCGACGAAAAGGGGCTTTGCTTCAAGCTCAACCTCGCGATCCGCATGGACAACAGTGCCGGCAGAGCCAAGGATGTTCCGGAGTGCAACGGCGGAGAGGATTGTATCGGAGACTGCTGAGGCTTTCCGGCCGTCTTCTGACGGCCTGCAGGGACTGTCCGTCGAAGAAATCCGACAGCTCGGCATCATGGAATCCGCAACTTCGATATACCTAACAGCCCGTTTTCCCTCGCATGGAGCCCAATATGCAGAAGTATCCTCTCACCGAGGAGCAGATGAAAGCCCTCCTTGACAGGGCAAGGTATGCGGTCGTCTCCACGACCGGAGCCGACGGATACCCCTACGGGACGCCTGTGAACTACGTGGTCCTGGACGGCAGGATCTTCTTCCACGGCAGGAAGGTCGGAGAGAAAGCGTCCAACATCGACAGGGACCCCAAGTGCTGCTTCACTGTCGTGGAGGAGCAGGGATTCGAGAGATGCGGAGACAACGGCTGCAACACCACTTCGCTGTACGAGTCCGTCATCATCAGAGGGAAGATCGTCAGGATCGAGGACAACGAGACCAAGGCCAAGATCCTCCGCGCGACGGTGGACAAGCTCACTCCCGAAAGGAAAGCGGACCCCATCAACCCCCATTCGGTCGCGCCCACAGGAGTCTTCGAGGTCATCGTAGAATCGATGACAGGGAAGTACCACAGCGCAGAGCCCGGCCACAAGGTCTGGCACTGATCCTCTTCCAACAGCCCGGCCCGTCTCCGGACGGGGCGGACCCCTTCGATTACCTGAAAAACGCACATTTTTACAACGAATTCAGCTTAATTCTGCACATTATTTCAATGATTTCAGCTGAAAAACGCACATCTTTATATATCGGCCAAACGACTCCCGATCATGCTCAGAAGGAAGATGATGGACGATCTCCTGGAATGGAAGGCTCGCGACGGCCACAAGTCCCTGCTCCTGAAAGGCCAGCGCCAGACCGGGAAGACGTCGATCCTCAAGGAGTTCGGCAAGACCTACCCGCGGTGCATGTACTTCGATCTGAGCGATGACAGGGGGCTGTGCGACCAGTTCCGCCGCTCCGTGGACGTGGATTCCTTCGTGAGATACGCCACGGCCAGAGGCCCCGAGTGGATGCCGGTGGCCGGAGAGACGCTGATCATCCTGGACGAGGTCCAGTCCTGTCCCCGCGCGAGGATGTCCCTGAAGCAGTTCACCATCGATGGGAGGTTCGACGTGGCCGCATCCGGGTCCCTTATCGATGTGCCGTCCAAAGAGTTCGAGGACCCGACCGCGCTCATGCCGGCAGGATACGTCGAGCACAAGACCATGCGCGGAATGGATTTCGAGGAGTACCTCTGGGCATTGGGATATCCTGAGGATGCCGTCTCCGGGATCAGGGAATGCATCCGCGCGAAGCAGCCTATGGGCGAAGCAGTCGCATCCGCGTACCTGGACCGGTTCGACGAGTACCTGACAGTCGGCGGCATGCCGGAAGCCGTGGCATCGTTCGCGGCCAAGAGGGATCATGCCGAGGTCGCATCGATCCAATCCGACATCATCGATTCGTTCTACGCCGACGTGGCGAAGTACAGCAGCGGCTCCGATGCCCTGAAGATAAGGAAGTGCTTCGAATCCGTGCCCCTCCAGCTGTCGGAAGCCAACAAGAAGTTCATGTGGTCGCGTCTGGGCGAGGGCGGTTCCAGGAACGGCCAGCGCACATACGCCGACGCCATGCTGTGGATGGAGAACTCCGGGATGGCCAACGCCTGCCATATGCTCAGGTCGTTGTCGTTCCCCTCGGCGATGAACGCCGACCCGTCCAACTTCAAGATATACTTGTCGGACACGGGGCTCCTGACGAGCATGCTCGGTCCGGGCGCCAGGACGGCTATCGTCGAGAAAGACGACCGGTTCAGCCAGGGCGCCCTGATGGAGAACGCCGTCGCCGAATGCATCGCGAAGAGCGGGCGCAGGCCCTGCTGCTACTTCAACCGGAAGAACCCGGGAAGGATGGAGATCGACTTTGTCCTGGACCTCGGGATGGAGGTGGCCGCGATAGAGGTCAAATCGGGGAAGGACCGCGAGGCCGCATCGCTGAACAAGACCGTCGAGGACCCGAGGTTCCAGCGCTCGATCATGCTGGAGAGATCAGACATCTCCGTGGACCCCAAAGGCATCGAGCATTATCCTCTGTTCGCGGCCGCGTTCCTCGACGATATGGTCAAGGACAAGCCGCCGTCTCGGATCCGAGCGTGCGAAAATATTCAGCGTAATGGATAATTTTTTAGAATATACGAAAATATTCAGCGCAATTGATTAATATCCCAGACTCGTGGACATGCACATGGACGGGACCGTGAGAAGATCGGGATATCTGGCGCAGCTTCACGCTTCGAAAGGCGCGACAGGAGTCGTGAAGGTCATCACCGGCATGCGCAGATGCGGCAAATCCACGCTCATGGAGCAGTTCATCGATGACCTGAGAGCCGAGGGCGTGGAGGACGGCTGCATATTCCACATGAACTTCGAGACCTTCGAAGGCTACGATATGATCTCCTCCGACAGCCTCCGCGACAGGCTCAGGGAGCTTCCCGGAGACAGAATGGTCTACATCCTCTTGGACGAGATACAGAACGTCAAAGGGTGGGAGCTGATCGTGGCCTCGCTGGAGGCTGCGAAGAACTTCGACGTGTACATCACAGGATCGAACTCCGACATGCTGTCCACGGACCTTGCCACCCACCTGTCCGGAAGGTACATCGAGATAGGGATGCTCCCGCTGTCCTTCGGAGAGTTCCTGGAGCTCCGTCCCGGCGATGCCGACGGCAGGTTCGCCCAGTTCCTCAGGTACGGCGGCCTTCCGGACACCGACCCCGACAGGGGAGAGAAGCACAGCCTCGGGTACCTGGAGGGCGTGTTCGACACCGTCCTGGTGAAAGATGTCCTGTCGAGGCTGAAGACCGATGACGTGGGCAGGATCCGCTCCATCGCCAGGTTTCTCTATTCGAACATAGGGAACATAACGAACATAGCGGCCATCTCCAAAGGGACGGGTCTGAGCCCGGGCACGGTGGACAGGTACGTGGCCGCAATGGAGTCGGCACAGCTGTTCTGCCGCTCCGAGAGATACGACATCGCGGGCAAGAAGCTGCTGTCCACCAACGGCAAGTACTATGCTTCAGACCTGGGAATGAGGTACATGGCCCTGAAGGGGTCCGGCACGGATGACATGAGCAGGCCGCTGGAGAACGCGGTGTTCCTGGAGCTGGTCCGCAGAGGCTGGACGGTCAGGACCGGATCGCACCGCGGAAAGGAAATCGATCTCATCGCGGTCAAAGGGAGCGAGGTGGAATACTACCAGGTGGCGATGACGGTCATGCCCGATGAAACGAGGGAGCGCGAGTTCCGCTCCTTGGAATCCGTCAGGGACAACTTCCCCAAGACCGTGCTGACCCTCGACCGCTTCAGCCTGGGCACGTTCGACGGCATCAAGGTGGCGAACGTCATCGACTGGATGCTCGGCAGGACCTGAGCATGCCGTTTTTATCCTGACATCCGATAACCGTCATCATGAGCGACGGAGCCCGCATAGCACTGGGCGTTCTGGCCTACATCCTGGCGAACATCGTCCTGATAGCGCTGCTGGCCACAGGGCGGATCGGGCTGATCCCGTACACGGTCCTGACGATAGCGTCCGCGGCGGCGCTCCTCGTCCCGTTCATGAAGACGGAAGGCGCCAAGGCGGAAGTGAAAGACGGGCGCCTGAAGGTCAAGGCCCTCATGGTCAGCCTCGACATCCCGCTGAGCTCGGTCACCGCAGTGGAATGCAGGGACTCCTTCAAGCCGGGCCTCAAGATATGGGGCTACTGCGGGACCAAGAAGGGCTCGGGGGACTTCAAGAACGCAGAGTTCCCGTGCTACACCTACGCGGGAGACTCCCGCATCGGGAAGTTCGTCCTGGTCCGCTACGGGAAGGACAAGGTCGCGGTGTTCAACTCCGTCGATGCGGAGTACACCGAGTCTCTCTACGAAGCGATAAAGGCGGGAGCGAACGTCTCCGCGAAGGTGTCCCGCGGGACCGATGCCGCATCATATAGGAAGTTCAGGAAGACCGTGGCTGCCGTCGTCGGAGCGATCGTCATAGTCATCGTCGCCTCGGTCGCGGTCCTGATGTGCTCCGGCCACGTGGACGCTCGCCTCGGGGACGATTCCCTCGTGATAGATGCCACGATGATGCACAGGACCATCGCATACAGCGACATCGAGTCGGCGGAGCTCCGCGAGAGCTTCGACGCAGGCACCAGGATCGGAGGGTTCGCCAGCAGCAAGGTGTTCGCCGGGAGCTTCCGCAACGCCGAGTTCGGGACGTACAGCCTGGCGGTGCACAACGGCCCGGGGCCTGTGATCGTCGTCCATTGCAATGACGGCGGCGTCCTGGTGTTCGATGCCGGCGGCGCTGACGCGACGCGCGCGATGTTCGAGGACCTGCAGGGCAGGATAGCTTCCGCCGGCAGGCCATGACATTCCAGCAATCCGCATCAGGGACATCCTGCTGAGATATCTCCCTCGACCTTCTCCGCCCACCCGCCATCGATGCAGAACGCCGCATAGAGCGGTATGCTGTAGAGGCCGTCCTCATGGCCGAAGTTCTCGGAGGACAGCCTTATGGCAGACTTGGGCGAATACTTCTTCCTGAGCTTCGCAAGGCTCTTGGAATCCGTGCGGTCTCCGGACTTCACCTCGATCGGCACGACCTCCCCGTCCGAGCCCTGGATGAGGAAGTCCACCTCGGTGTACTGGTCCGGGCTCCAATAGTACGTCCGGAACCCGTTGGCCGTCAGAGCCTGCGAGACGTAGTTCTCGGCCATCGCCCCTCTGAACCTGTCGGACGCCCTTCCGGACACGACCGACTTGAAAGGCACCTCGGCCTTAGAGCAGAGCAGGCCGGTGTCGGCCATGAAGAGCCTGAACGACGACCCGTCTGCGAAGCCTGAGAGAGAAGCAGTCGGCTCGGTCGCCATGTCGCAGCGGTCGACCACCCTTGCCGCCGTCAGCCAGTCTACGGATGCGGAATAGCTGGAAGAACGGCCGCCGGAAGCAACTTTGCTGTATTGGAACTTCAGATTGTCCTTCATCAGCTGCGACACCATGCTGTTCCATGTGCGGATCGTCCTGACCATCGTGTCCGAAGGCCCCGAATGCTTGGCTATATCCCCGAGAAGGCTGTCGTTGAGCCCTCTCTGGACGGCCAGGACTGCGTTCGGATCGCCTGTGCGGACGAATGCGGAGACCGCTTCGGGCATCCCGCCCACCGCAAGGTACTCGCGGTACATCCCCAGGGCGGTATCGTGGAGCGGCATCTCCGACATGCCGTCGAAATGTGTGCGCACAGAATCCGCGAGAGCCCTCCGGCCCGTGGCCCAGGCATACTCCTCCAGGTCCATCGGATGCATCTGGACCTCCCGGACCTTCCCCACGGGGAACGAGCGCCCGTAGCCTGCATCCTGACGGCCGAGCGCGAGTCCGAGGAGGCTCCCTGTCGCCATTACAGGCTGGCTCGGCAGCTCCTCGGCGAAGTACTTGAGAGAGGTGACCGCACGGCCGCATTCCTGGATCTCGTCGAACACGACCAGAGTCTCGTCGGTGATCGTCTCCTGAGAGTATGCGGACAGCTCCTTCAGAAGGCCGCGGGGGCTCAGGTCCCCGTCGAAGATCCTGTGGAGCTCGGGAGACTCCTGGAAGTTGAACATCGCATAGCTGCCGAAACGGGACTTGGCGAACTCCATCACGGAATAGGTCTTGCCTACCTGCCTCGGGCCCATGATCATCAGGGGCTTCCGATCCTCGGAATTCCTCCATTGCTCCATCTTGGATGTTATCTTCCTCTCCATGGCGATCCTCCTTATCAGTTGATGTATACAGAATACATTTTTTATTATTAAAAAATGGTTTTTGAATGCACTTTTATTGCAAATTGTACAAGAAGGAGACGAACCTGCATGGCTCTGAACGGGAAGACAGTTGCATTTATCGGATTATACTCCGATTTTTTTCAAATATATTGAAAAAATGGATTATAATCCATAAATATCGGAAACGCATCGCAGGCTCATGGACGAGGTGTACGAAGCGTGCAACCGGAGATTCGTACTCCGGAAAGGGTATCTCGAGCTCCTTATGACCGCGAAGGACAAGACAGACCTTATCAAGGTGATCACAGGAGTCCGCAGGTGCGGCAAGTCCACGCTGATGGACCAGTTCATCCTATGGCTCGGAGAGCAGGGCGTGCCGGAGTCCAACATATTGCACTTCGACCTGGAGTCTATCGAGTGCAGGGACATCTCGAAGGGATCTCAGATCATCGATGCCGTCATATCTGGGCGTGCGCCCGGGATGAACTACGTCTTCATCGACGAGGTCCAGCGCCTTGACGGATGGGAGGACTGCCTGAACAGGCTGGGGAACGAAGAGGGCCTGGACGTGTACGTCACCGGGTCTAATGCGTTCATATTGTCATCGGAGCTCAGCACATACCTCACGGGAAGAGAGTTCGAGGTCAAGATGCTGCCCCTGTCCTTCAGGGAGTTCCTGGAGCTGAACCCGCCGGATGCCATGAACGATGCGAACCGGAGGTTCATGGACTACATCGCATGGGGCGGCCGGCCGTCGACCTGAGGTCGGGAGAACGCTACAACCGCCAGCTGCTCCAGGGGATCTTCGGCGATATCGTGTTCAAGGACATCGCCGCGCGTCTGCCGGACAGGGTGGACACCGCCAAGCTCCGTGCAACGGCATCGTTCCTGTTCAGCAATGTCGGGAACCCTGCGAACACTTCCAAGATGGCCCAAGGGGCGGGAGTTGATGCGAAGACCATGAGCAGCTACGCCGGCGGGTTCCTGGAATCGTACATGTTCTACTTCGCCCGGAGATACGACATCATCGGCGGCAGGCTGCTCAACAGCACAGGGAAGTACTACGCCGTGGACACAGGGATGCGCAGCGCGGTGCTGGAGAACGCGGCGGGAGACGACATCAGCAGGCCGGTGGAGAACATAGTCTTCCTGGAGCTCCTCAGGCGCGGATACACCGTGACCGCGGGAAGCTACCGCGACAAAGAGGTCGATTTCGCCGCCATGAGGGACGGAGAGCTGGAGCTGTACCAGGTGGCGCTCACGGTCATGGACGACCAGACGTTCGAGAGGGAGCGCGGGTCCTTTGCGGATATGAAGAACGGCTACAGGAAGACGATCCTCACGCTCGACAGCATCAGGCGCGACCCCGGGAACGGCATCAGGCACCTGAACATCATCGACTGGCTGCTGTCGGAATGACAGCTGCCCTCAGACCAGGTACTTCGCGTCCCTGCGGGTGCCGGTCATCCGGATGGATCTGTCCTTCTTCAACGCCGTCAGCGTGTTGCTCAGCTTCTGATACTTCTGAGCCTCGGACAGATCTGACAGGCGGTCGGAAACGTGGTCCATGATCTCGAACCTGCTTACAGGACCGTTGTCGGCGATGAACGCGAGGACCTCTGCCCTGAATTCGGGCACGTCTGTAGGCGTCCTGGTTCCGGGACCTTTGATGCTCCCATCGCCCAGCATCAGATCGGGATATGTTCCGGACACGAATCCTTTCGACAGGAAGCGGTATGCATCATCCCGAGGTATCGCCTTCCCTTTTTGGACCATGTCCAGCAAGATTATGTCCTTCAGACGGAGATCAGGATTCTCGTCCAGTATCCTCGCGAAATCCGAATTGATCATCTTGCCGATTATCTTCACCTTCACGTTTTCATTGCCCAGATCGTACTCCGGCAACGGGAATGCGCGCTTTGCTTGGCATCTGCACATCTTGATGATGCCGCCGCCTGCGATATCGACCATCCCCAGCCTGAACATCGCTTCGGCCAGGCACTTGTTGCGATAGAACCTTGCAGGAGAATCGCTGTTGATCGCATCATCCACGGATCTGGGAATGAAAAAGCCTGCATTGGCGAAGGTTATGCTCTCCCGATCCTGTTCGACCACCGTGATGTATTCGGAGCGCAGGTAATCCTGATGCGCTACGCAATTGTTGACCGCCTCGCGTATAAGGACTGGATCGTAGACATCCGTTGGCACAGGGTTTATCGCGCTTCTTGTGGCTGGCTCGTACCCGAAGTTGTGGATCTCGGAGCATAATTCGTCTATGGCAAGCAGCAAAGGAATCCCATAGACCTCGCTTTCCGTGACAGCCAGATCGGCCGCACGGACAATGCGCCTGATGCCGACAGAGACGTCCTCCAAGAGGTATGAAGACTCGGCTTTGCCCAAGAGCACGATGGCAGCATTGGTGATCCTGCCTTTGCCGGCCATCAGGCCGATTTTGTTCAGAAAAGTGTGATCGTCCCATCTGCTGCACTCGACCGCTTTAAAAGGGTGGCGGTCGGCATACATTTTGCGGGCCATCGACATTGCCTTCCGGTCGAGATCGTCCAATGTGGCCTCGTTTGCGACCTTCCTGCTCCAATCCGATACCGCCCCGCCCATTATGCGTATGCGCTTCCCGTAGCAAAGCGGCAGGACTCTGCCATCCTGTATCTCATAGGCTATCCCCTTGAACGCTGTGGGAACGCCGTATTGGCTGGAAGGTATCTCGAACAGGAGGATCCGTCTGCCATCGACGAAACGCTCAAAGATCCCGAGGAAAGGCATGCTGTTCCCGGTCCGCTCGGCGATATGCTTCTTCAGCTTGTTGCGGCTCTCCGTGGTATCGAGATGATTGCTGCCCACGAATTCTCCCTTGTCTGTGATGCCGAATATCATCCATGCCGAATCTGCGCCGCTCACGCTCGCCTCGTTGGAAAGAGCGGAGTAACAGCGGCCTATCTCGTCGTTGTCCGGATTCTCACGGCCCATGAACTGAATGATTCCGGACTCGCGGGCATCCCTGCTCCAATCCGATACCGCCCCGCCCATTATGCGTATGCGCTTCCCGTAGCAA
>CAVHMZ010000169.1:0-6115 GCA_963637225.1 Segatella hominis | reverse complement strand
ACGGCAGCGTCTTGGCCCAGAAGGGCGGGAAGCTCATCATCAGCGCCGAGGTCATGAAGGGCGGATCCGTCGCGGTCAGCTCCAACGGGAAGCAGGTCTCTGCCATCGGAGGAGTGCTCTACCTGATGGATGGCGCCTCGGCCGACATCAAAGGCGACCTGATGCAGTTCAATGCCGTCGGAGCAGACAAGAAGACAGAAACCGTGATCGGCCTGAACGTCATAGCGACCGGAGCAGATTTCTCCAAGGCCGCGGCGAAGAACACGGATTGCCTCAGCGCAACGATGAAGACCTCTGCCGAAAAGCCCTGCGCGCAGGACAGCGCCACCAACGTGTCCCAGCTCAAGTTCGCTGCCTCCGTCGGGTCGAACACGGTCTACAAGGATGTCGGCGGGAAGATGACCAAGACCGCTGTCCTCGTCTCTGGCCTGGACGTCTCCGGCAGCGTGAAGAACGCCAAGCTGACGGTCAGCGATGCAGCGTCGGCGACCTACAAAGACAGGGCCGCGAACGGAAAGGATGTGAGCCTCTCCTCCGCGAACACCGTTTCCGGAGAGCTCACCGTCTCGAAGACAGGCTCCCTGACGGTCGCCGCAGACCTCGGAGTCTCCGGCAAGGTTTCCGTCCTGGAGGCCGACAAGAACAAGGACGGAACGGCCGTCAAGACCCTGGCCTTCGAATCTGGAAAGGTCACGGTCTCCGGAACCTTCGAAGCTGTCGATTCATCGATCAGCACCGACAAGAAAGAGGCTGCCCTCATGATCGACGGCGGATCGTTCGCGATCACCAAGAAAGCCGCGAAGCCCATCGATTCCATCGCCGAGATATTCAAGAACTTCAAGGGCGCGTTCTACAACAGCGAGACCACCGCGGTCAACATGCTCGTCGCATGCGAGCTGTCAGCGGCTCTGGAGGCCATCGACGGCGCCGCAGTGTCCGGAGCGACCGTCGCGGGGCTCTCCGTCGAAGAGGCCGATCCGGCGAAGAAGGATGCCGCCATGAAGGCTGCCGGCTACATCGTGGCCGAGAGCTTCACGCTGCCTGCGGGGGCGACCCTGACAGTCCTCAACGGCCTCATGGTCGGAAAGAACATCGTCGTCACCATCGCAGCGGATTCCGACATAGACCTTGCCGACGGCAAGGTGTTCGTCGACGGGAAGCTGATCGACAGCAACGGCGCGGATTCCCGCGCGTCCTCCATCATCTCCGATGTCATCGTGAAGGACAGGGAGAACGGGATCTACACTTACACATCCCTGAAGATCGCCATCTCCGAGCAGGAGAGGGGGACCATCGAGATCCAGAACGATGCCGTGGTCTCCGAGGACATGACCATCCCCGCAGGGGTCACCGTCGATCTCGGGACCCACACGCTCGCTGTTTCCGGAGGGAAGACATTGATCGTAGACGGCGTCATCGATGCTTCCGAAGGGTCCATAGACGACTCTGCCGGGAAGGCAGGGATCGTGGTCAACAACTACATGATCATCAAGGGCGACGCCACGGGCCTCGCCGCGGTCGGCGTCTATGCCGACGGCAAGGTCGGGGAAGACTCCGGCTGCTTCGTGATGTCCCTGGACGTCTACGCAATGAACATAATCACTCTGACGGATGCCACCGTCAAAGGGGATCTCGAGTATTCCGGAAGCATCTCCTTTGCGGCCTCTGCCGATCAGAGCGCTCTGAGCCTCGCTGTCGAAGCAGGCTCTTCCCTGAAGATAACCGGCATCGTCTCCCTTTCGTATTTCGCGATAGATGTCTCTGCTGTGTCCGGTTCCGATACCGCCACGATCAGCGCCACGGTGAATAACGCCGCGGGCGCGGTGAAGCTCGTCGATGTCACCGGCATCATCATCTCGGACGCGGTCGACGACGAGGGCGTCGCGGCCCTGCAGATATCCGGCAAGCCTTCCGGGACCAAAGCATTCGTGTCCATCGTCTCCGGAGTGCTCACCGCTATCGACGGGTTCGACGCTTCCGAGCTGTCGAGCTTCGCAGTCGCCCAGAGCACCGAGCTCGCTTTGAGCGGGACCGTCAAGATGAAGAGCCTCTCCGTCGCCGGGAAAATGACCGTGCCCAAGGACGCCGTCCTGGACGCAGTCGCCCTGGAGATCCAGGGAAGGGTCGTTGTCGAAGGAGGCGGGAAGATAACCGCCGAGAACGTCTACGTCGGGACTACCGCCAAGGCCCTGAAGGCCCTGAAGGCCCCGTCCGTCGGAGCCTCTGCCTCCCTGTCCGGGAAGGGCGAGATCGCAGCAGGCCTCCTGTATGTTGCCGCAGGGGCCTCCGTCGACCGCGCCTTGGTCGAGGCGCTCGAGAGCGTGATCTTCCAGGTTCAGGGAGCTGAGGTCATGACCGTCTACGGGCAGGCGGGGAAGACCGTAGGCGTGTTCACGCCGACCGTCAAGAACGCGAATTTCCTGAACTGGTACGACTCCCAGGACTCGAAGGAGGAGCCCGTGTACGAAGTGACCCTGTCTGCTTCCGAAGGGAAAGCCGTCAGGCTGATCGCCAAGATAGACTCCAAGATCTACTCCGTGACCGTCATCGGCGACGAGGGGGTAGGCACTGTCGCTGTGGACGGGCACGTGCTCAAGAAAGTCAACAACGTGTTCTCCATCGACAAGCTCGAGGCCGGATCCCATACCATCTCGGTAGGGCACAAGTACGGCTACGAGGGGACCCTTGTGATCAAGGTCAACGGCACAGCCATTTCCGGCAGCACGTTCACCTTGTCGGGGACTTCTGATGAGGACACCGATGTCAGCATCAGCATATCCGGGTCCGAGCCTGCGTCTGCAGAGCCTGCAGTCCAGGAGAGCAAGGACCGTGGCGTGGGGATCACAGAGTGCCTTCTGGTCGTCTTGGTCGCGATGGTCCTTGTCATGTCGGCCATGGTCGCGCTCCATATGAGGAGGAGCTGAAAACAGGTTTTTGCACCTCCGGGCGCACGCCCGGCGAACCTCTGCTCCGGAGGCCCTCCTCCTTTTCAGCCTCGCGGCCGGGGAAGGGGAGGGCCATGTTCCGCCGATGCCGAGGCACCGCGGGCGGAGAGAGGCTCGGAAGGGGATGGGAATGAGATGGGAAACAGATGCCGGCAGAGGCGGACGCCTCGAGCCATCGGCCTCGATCGGCACAGGAGATAGCGCTTCAGCAATCATGATGCCTGCCTCCGATGCCGAAGGATCGGATCCGGGCGCCGGCGATACAAGAGAGATGATGTATCAATGAAGAAAGATAATAAGAAAGAGAACAGAGGCAGATGCCTCGCGCTCGCGGCCGTGCTCGCGATGGTGGTCTGCGCCATTGCGGTCGGGATGCCCTCGGGGGATTCGGATGCGGCGGAAGCGAGCATGCCCGATGGCGCCAAAGCGCTTCCAGACGCTCTGGACACCGTCGGAGGAACCTACGATTATTATGTTGCCCCGACCGCCCAGGCGATGAAGCTGGGACGCGGCTCGGCTGGATGCACATACAACCTGTACCTCATGAACGGAGCCCAGATCACGATGGCGAACTCCATTCCTTCCGGGATCGAGTTCAAAATATACCTTGTGGCGAGCGTCGATGCCAAGGGCGTGCCGCAGACGTACTACGGCGCAGAGAAACTGGAGGTCACCGCAACAGCCATGGCAACGTACAGCGCTGATGCAAGCGGGAAGTATCTGCAGAAGGTCGATGATGAGCCTGCCATAGGGCAAGCGGTCTACGGAGTGCTTTTCGTCCAAACCGGTGATGAAACCACTATCAGATACTACCCGGCAGGGGCCGACCTGGACGCTGCCCTTGTTGCGAATCAGAAGGTGACCGTCATCGACGGGGGAAAGATCACCCTCAGAGGGCACAACAACGGCGAAGACAAGAACATCATCGAGCTGGAGGACGTAACTTCGGATCCTGAGGCTGCAGGAAAGGACAGGATAAGCGTGAGCGGAGCGGCCGGAGGACAGCTCGCCCTCAGCGGAAAGCAGACCGGAGGATCCGTCACGATATCCAAAGGAGAGGTCGGCGGCGAGAATTTCTACCGCACATCGAAGAATCCGATTGTCGAGAGCACGGGAAAGCCTGCGCTGAATGCATATTACCAGTACGGCAAGTACACCTCCCTTCCTCAGGCTGAAACACTGTATGCCCACGGCATCGTAGCCTCCGGGACTGCGAGGACCCATGCAGACGGAGTGGAGCTGGACAATGCGACGTTCAGCTCTCTGACGCTGAACGGCGGACAGGTCATCAGCGCCGAAGGGGCCACGTCCCACGACTGCATCAACGCTACCGAGCTGGAGCTCACCTCCGGGACCCTGAGGCTCGTGTCCGGGGAATTCACCCCTTCGGCCAAGACTCCCACGCTCGCCGTGACGAACGAGGGCGCCCGCTTCGAGGTCGGGGCCGGAGCCACGGTTTCGTTCTCGAACGCCGGGACCATAACCCTCGGGAAGGGAACGACGATGAACGTGTACGGGAAGCTCACGAGCGCTTACGATGTCACTATACAGGACACGCCCGGTTCGGCCGAGGCCACGTTCAATGCATATTCGGGCGCGGTCATCGGAGAGAACATCAAAGTGAAAACGACCTACGGGACCATCGAGGCCGCTCTGAAAGAGGTCACGATAAACCAGGATTGGAACACCTCCGTCACGTTCGGCCAGTTCCAGGATGTGAGGGTGACCTCCAACATCACCATATCGCAGGACGTGGTCGTCAGCATCCTCGGGAAGCTGATCATCGACAAGGACGCATCCATCGTGATCCAGAAGGGAGCGAAGCTGTACGTCGGAGGAACCGGCCCCGATAAGGCCATGAACGATACCGCCGAGGTCGAGATCCTGGGAGACCTGGAGATCGAGGCCGGAGGGATGTTCGACGTCGTCGGAGGGAGATCCACCACCATCAGCGGGAAGATCTACGTGTCCGGAACCGCGGACGGGGGCAAAGACAGCGAGGGATTCCTCGTCGCATCTACCAGCACCGTCCTGAAGAGCGGCGCCGTCATGACCGTGAACGAGAACGCCGAGCTGGTCGTCGGGACCGGGATGATAATCTCTCCCGGAGTGAAGGTCACCGTCGGAGGGAACTTCTCGGGAACCGGAGTGAGGAACGCCGGAGAGCTGCTGTTCAGCAAAGCGACCATCGACAACTCTGCCGGGACGGAGATATACATGGCCGGCGACGGGGCCGTCCTTGAGATCAAGGAGGCCACGCTGACCGCTCCGGGCAAGCCCCTCGCCATCTCCGACAAGGGGCTGGAGTTCACGGCTGAGCGGATGGTGACGGATGATGAAGCCAACACGGTCGTCATCACGCCGAGAGACGGAAGAGGGAACGTGAAGATCACCGGCCTCAAGGTGACCGAGTCCGTGACCTCCTACAGAGACCACGCGGCAACGCACTACAACAACATGATGGATCTTTCCGGGAACCTGAAATCGTCGGACACCGGAAGCGACTACCTCCCCGTCGTGGCCAACGGGGCCAGCGTGGACGGCATGACGCAGATGACGGTGTCCGGCTCCCTGACGATCGGGAAGGGGGTCGCATTCATCAACGCCGGATACCTTTCCGTCACCGGGCAGCTGACCCATATCGACGAGAGCTCGTCGGTCGCCAACTCTGGAACGCTGGAAGTTTCCGGTCAGGCGAAGACCCTGATGAGCGATGATTTCGCGCAGACTGTGAACGCCGCCATGTACGAGGTCGAGGAGGGCGAAAGGGAGTACAGGATCTACACCAGCCTCCCCGATGCGATAGCCTCCGGAGCCGCGAACATCGCCGCTTCGGGAACGATCGCCATCAGCGCAGACCTGACCGTGCCCGCGGGCATGACGATCGCAGCATCCGACTGCACGGTCACCATCGGTTCATCGACCAACAGGGATGTCACCCTGACCGTCGAGGAGGGCGCCATGCTCAAACACGGGACATGGAAGGTCTTCGGGACCCTGTACTTCGCGACCGAGAAGAGGTCTGACGGGACCATGCTGATCGAGAGCGAGGTCCGCACCACCGATGGCGTGTTCGCAAAGCACACCAGCGTGTACGCGGCCTTGGACGGGGCCGTCTCCGGGGAGACCATCAGGGTCGCCGGAGATGTGGTCCTGACCCAGGACATCAC
>CAVHMZ010000168.1:0-5494 GCA_963637225.1 Segatella hominis | reverse complement strand
GCATCGGATTGCCGTCGGGGAAAGGGTTCAGAAGCGTGTTCAAGAAGATCGATGAGCTCCTGCCGACACCTCCTCGATTCCCTGTCTGAATGCGAAGATCATACGGCCTCGGCTGCACGCCATTCATGTCCTCTCTCATTTATCGTAGACATCCTGTCCAAGAGCCTCCCCATGCATAAAGTGGCCATCTTCCTGTCTCTCGTGTCGAATGCCGTCATAAATGCGGCTTTGTCGGATTCGCTCAGAGATTCCGGATACGGGATATGGAGCATGCGGATGTACTGGGCCTGGCGGCGCATCATGTTGCCGCGCATCTTCACGCAGACCGCATCGATGAACGACTCGATCTGATCAGAAATCAATATCCCGCCCAGCACCTTCATGTCCCACCGGTCGGAAGCAAGCCAGTACATATTGTGGCAAGGGTAGAACCTGCCATCGTCGTAATACGGATCGGGGCGGGGAGACATGTCCTGCATGAGCAGCTTCGGCATGGCCCGCAGGAAAGGATTCACCTTGTCGATGGTGCGATACCATTTGGACGCATCCTTTTTCGCCACATACCTGCTCATCAGGGAATCCCTGTTGGATTCGAGATAATTCCTCGTCATCGGATGCTCGGCCAGGTCTATAAGCCGGCCTTCATCGTCCCAGGGATTGACCAGCCAATGCATCGGAGCCGTCGGCATCGAGCCGTCCCTGATGTCGCCCTTCATGATCAGCGGGGGCATCCTGTCGGCCCGACCAGCCCTTCCCGGTCGGTGATGAAAACGCTGTCCCTTCCGGTGGCGACCCCGATTCCGATCCTCACGCCGCTGTCCTCGATCGTGGGGAAGCGGAGCCTGAAATCCTCGACAAGCGAAGCTTTCTGCGGCTCCGCAAGAATCCATGGCCCCCTGCCACCGACTGAGATGTCAGATGCGGAGAATGGCCCTTCGGCATCCCCGGAGCCGTCCAATGCGGATTCCAGACAGCGGATGTGCGATCCGTTGAACCCTTCTCTGCACGCAGCATACTTGCATCCAGCAGAGCGGTCCTTTCCGATGATGATCACGGCCGGATATGCAGAGACTTCCGATTCGAAGGCATCCACGCCGTGCATGCGGCATATGAGCTCCATCGAATACTGTTCGGTGATGAGCTGTCTGAGGCTGCTCCCGCACCTGTTCTGCATCCAGCGGTCGGCGCATATAAAGCACAGCTTTCCTGTTGCAGAAAGGCAGTCGAGACCGTTCTCAATGAACCCGACGAACAGATCGGTGCCCATCGTGACTGTCTTCAGCTTGTCCGCATAGGCACGGCGCGATTTCTCGGACAGATCCTCTGACCTGATATACGGGGGGTTCCCGATGACGATATCATAGCCCGTGTACGATCCGAGCAGGAAATCGCCGCATGATGTCCATGACCTGGCCAGTGATTCGGAGCCCTCCCGGGAGAAGCCTTCAGAGGTCAGGATGTCGGCTATAGAATCCCTGCATACCGCGACGCTATCCGGATCGATGTCGACTCCGAGACATGAAATCGACGACCCAGGCCTTCGTGTACACGGTACCGCTGCTGAGGCCTGCATCGCTGCAACGCTCCGAAGCCATCGTTTCCAGATAGACGCAATAACCATTTATAACGTGACGCCGGCGCCCCGGGCGCCGATGTCCCGCAAGATGCATTCATCGTTATGACCCGGACATCCCGATTTCGGGAAAGGATGGCCCGGGATCTATGTCTGAACACTATGCGACGCAGACACGGTTCAGTATACAAAGCCGCGAAACACCGGGCATTAGGGGGACGGCAGACGCTCCAAAGCTAAAGGTCAGCCCATCTGTGGCTGAGAACCATACCGAGAGCCTACATCATCCGTGCAGTTACTTCATCATCGGTTATATAGCATCAATCAGAGTCTATTTTATAAATGGAGCAGCGTGCCGTTCGAGGCTGGGCTGTTCCTGGGAGCTGATGGAATGAACAAAACGGAGTTGATCGCCGCCGCATCTGCGATCATCGCGGCATTCGCAGCGCTGGCCTTCTGCATCGCGGCCCCTGCCGCATCTGGCGAGGATGAATGCCCCATCGGAACAGCCACAGGAGTTGAGGTCTTGAACGGGGATAGGCCTGAGGTGAGAAACGGCGGCAGCTACTACATCGAAAGCGACATGACCTTGGAGAGCGACCGCCAGTATGTTGCGCGCCTGACCCTCTATATCGAGTGGGACTGCAAGGTCACCCTGGATTTCGACGTCTGGTATCTGACGATATTCTGGGCCTTCTGCAGAGACGGGGACGCGGTCGAATACAACGGCGGATTGAAGGCCGTCGCATATACCGCGGACAGAGGATGCGCGATTGTCATCGAGACGGACGACATCCTCATCGATGGAGGTGCCCAGATAGAGAAGGAGTCGTCAGTCTACGGCATCCTGGGATTCGTGCATGAAGGGCATACTGTGTTCTATGCGAAGGGAGCCTCTGCAGGCGAGTTCACCCACGACGGAACGTATTATGTCAGGGATGGAACGGCGGTGATCCGCAACGCAAAGGGATCCATCGCATTGTCGGGCATCAAATGCGGGGACATGGGCCTGGTCGTCGACATGGACAGCTCTAAGCGGAACGCCATCGCGGGGAAGCCCCTCGCCGGAACGATGTCTGCCGGCTACGGGACGTTCACAGCCGAGGGCGCTCTCGATCTGAGCGCACTGTCTTCTATCGTCGGATGGATCGGGGGGTCCGTGGACGATGCGAAATACTTCGGCTACTGGGCTCTCAGCGGATATAAAAACCTGTATGCCTATGGCAGCGTGGGAGGAGGCTATGCTGACGATGCAATGATTTATCTTAGGAACGCGACGTTCGACCGCCTCATGATGGGATCCTGCAATATTGTGGCAACAGCAGAAAACGTGACCACGTATGAAGACGGCAACGGGATATGGGTAATGCACATGGACAGTAGTTTGATGGGTGGTTTGAAGGGTGCTTTTCTGGCTTCCATGGATCTGAAATCTGGAAGCTTCGTCATCGATCAGAACGAGGGTCTCATCTGTCTTGATTTCGGCAGGTCCGGATCTGCTGCCAGGATCGAACTGAAAGGAGATGCCATCACTCAGGTATGTGACAGTAAGAAGGTGTATCTGGACCTCGTTCTGAACGGCAAGACAGAGGGGAATTGGGCCTCAGAAGTCATGCCCGGAGGCCGCCTCACTGTAAATGGAGAGGTGTCATCAGGGGAGTTGAATGTCCATGAAGGCGCAGATCTGATCGTGACCGAGAGGGGAATCGCCGATTGTGTCGTCCTGGAAGGGAGAGCTTTGGTCGAAGGGGCGGTCCTTCATCTCAAGCCTATGCCCGCATCGGAACTTACCGTGACAGGAGTTATCGGAAGCGTGGACCTCCAGCATTATGAAATTCCGAGGAATCAGAAATGGAATGCTGCGTTCTTTGTCACCGACTGGATTGATGAGCCCGGTAATGCTTGCGTGACGACCCTTCCAAGAGCTGTTGAAGCAGGTGCGGAACGGATATATGTGCTGGGCGACACTCCGCGCATAGACTGCCTCTCCATCCCCGCGGGCGTGACGGTATCGACGGAGAAGGGCTTGAAGGTCGGCAATCTGGAGCTAGGAGCAGGAGCTGTTCTGGACGTGGGGACATCTGCAGACCACGATCTTGCCGTGGATGAACAAGTCACGGTCGACGAGGGTGCTTCGTTGACAGTGCAGGGATGCGTGTCGGCCAAGAGATTGAAAGTAGACGGGTCTCTAACGGTGCATATGGATCTGTTGGCCGGAGATGTCGATGCCGGCGGATCGGTGGATGTCCGCGGAAGCATGGGTATGTCGGCATATTCCGGCTCTTCCTCGGTCGGGGCCGAGGCCTCGTCCAGCCTGCACATCGACGGGTCTCTGAACGTGGAAGGCGACCTCAGCTGTGATGAGGCAACAGTCGACGGTTCGCTGGATGTCGGCGGGAAGTTGGAGATCAAGAGCATCAAGGTGAACGGGCGCCTGGATGTCGAAGGGGAGATCAGGACAGGCACCTTCGTGGCCGAGAAAGGCCACGATGTGTCAGGGGACATCTCCGCCGAGACGATAATTGTCCCCGCAGGAGTGGAGTTCGTGTCTGGATGCAACCTGGATGCCGATGCCCTCATCGTCTTGGGGACATTCAGAGCCGAGATCCCCTTCTCTGCGGAGAAGATATTCGTAGGGATGTCCGTGACCAGCGACAGCCCTTCGGTCGGGAGCGCGTCCGCTCTGATCGTGGCCGAAGGGATAAAGGTCATGGGTCTGAGCGCCCTGTACGTGGCCGAGGGATCGACAGCAGAGGGGTTGACGGAATCGATGGCGGCCACGAAGTACATCGTGGACGGCATCGCCTACGCGACAGGGTACATGCCGTACGGAGGCTCCGCCAAGATCTCGGATCTGAGGGTGCCCGCCTTCAACGGAACCGTTGCGTCCGAGTGGGCTTGCTCGGCCGACGGGAAGGAGACCCTGGTCGGGGATATGCCGATCGGCGGAGCCGGCGAGGTTCATGCCAGCCTCTGCGCGGTCGCCGTTTCCGTCGGCGAAGGGTTCGCCAAGGTCTTCATAGACAAGGCCGAAGTCCCCGTCAACGGAGGATCGGTCAGCCTGTCTCCGGGGACCCACACGCTCAGCTGGGAGACGGAAAGCGGCTATGCCGGAAAGGATGTCGCCGTATCATACAACGGGCAGCCCGTTTCCGGCAGAACCATAACCGTCGCGGATTCCGACGGGACGGCCGGCCTCTCGCTGGCCTGCGCCCAGGACGGCTCCGGGAACAACGGACAGCAAGTCAGTGCGATAGCCATAGCCGTGCTGGCAGTCATCCTGGCGGCAGCCGCGGCCGGATGCTGGGCACTCAAGCGCTGATACCGTATCGAAACAGCTTCCCATAAGGCAGGCCAGCAGACGCGCCGCTCGGATATCCCGAGCGGCGTGGCCTGCCTCCCTCCCGCGGGATTCGCCGCGCGGCTCGGCGACGGGCCGTCGCAGATTTTCACCGCGCCTTCTCGAGAGCTTTTCAGACGGCGCATCCCCGTTCCTTTTCGCAGGGCCATGCCGTATTGCGTGATCGCGGCCTTCTGAAGCAACGAAGGCCAGAACCGCCAGGATAGGCTCTACAACGTTATATAGTTGAACAGTTGTTCACATATTCAAGTGAATGTCCATGAAAGCAGTGCTCAAGCTTGAAGGCCTGTGCTGCGCCAACTGCGCAGCTAAGATTGAGAACAAAGTGCAGAAGATCCCCGGCATCAAAGAGGCGAGCCTCTCGTTCATGACTCAGAAGCTGACTATCATGGCTCCAGAGGACAGGATCGAGGAGATCGCCGATGAAGCGTCCAAGATTGCGAAGCATGTCGAGGACGAAGTCGTCGTCAATAGGCTCAAGTGATCCTGATGGACAGGTTCACCTGCAGGATGGCCGTCGGAGCTGTCCTGTTCGCCTTCGGCTTGATCCTCCATTATGC
>CAVHMZ010000167.1:0-6004 GCA_963637225.1 Segatella hominis | reverse complement strand
AACGGCGGTTCGGGGACGATGGCAGACGCTACCCAGATATCAGGGAAGTACACCCTGCCGCTGTGCACGTTCACAGCTCCCGAGGGGAAGAAGTTCCAGGGCTGGGCATACTCTGCCGCAGGCCCCCAGATCTCCGGGTTCGACATACAGGTGACTTCGGACATCACCCTCTACGCCCTGTGGGAGGACATGCCCGCATCCACGTACACGGTGAAGTTCGATGCCAACGGCGGTTCGGGGACCATGGCCGACGCCACCGGCGTGGCCGGGAAGTACGCGCTGCCCAGCTGCCTGTTCGCCCCGCCTTCCGAGAAGATGTTCGACGCCTGGTCGCTTTCGGCTTCCGGCCCCGCGATATCGGGCTCGTACATCGACGTGACCGCAGACGTCACCCTGTACGCCCTGTGGAAGGACGCCCCGACGTTCACCGTCTCCTTCGATGCCAACGGCGGAACCGGGAGGATGGCCGACGTGAAGGTCGTCCAGGGGAAGTACAGCCTTCCGAACTGCGGGTTCTCCGCGCCGACCGGCAAGGAGTTCGACGCATGGTCCCTGACCTCCGGCCAGCCGGCCATATCCGGAACGACCGTCTACGTGGATTCGGACATGACCCTTTACGCCCTATGGAGGGCCAAGACCATCCCGACCTACACGGTCACCTTCGACACCTCGGGAGGAACCGGGATAGCGTCGATAACCGTCGCCGAAGGCACGGACATCGACAGGCCCCACGACCCGACGCTGGCAGGATTCGTCTGCCACAAGTGGGAGATCCAGGGAGCCGAGGTCGCATGGCCCTACGACGTCAAGTCCGATGTGACCATGACCGCAGTCTGGGGGATAGACGTGACCAACGGCAACGGAGATATCGTCGCCATGGGCCATGACTACATAGTGGACATCGTGAGAGGCGACGTGCAGTCGATACAGTACATCGACATCGACAGCAACATAACGAAGCTCTCGCAGGACTCATACCAGATGACCAGCACCCACTCGATAAAGATCCTGGGGAAGTTCACCGGCACAATGTCCGCGGGCTCATACGAGCTCCAGGTCATCACCGACGACGGTATCGCCTATTCGGACTTCGTCATAGAGCCCAGCGGCAGCGGCAGCGGGGGCATCAGCACGGCCGTGATATGCGGCGCGATCCTGCTGGCCGCCGTGATAATAGCCGCAGCGATAATGGTCGTCAGGCTCAAGACCTGAGCCCGAGGCAAACCTGTTACCCTCTCGGCCTGATGCGATGTCCGGCCGGGGGGCCCTTCTCATTTCTTCCATCTATTCCGCGGAAAAGGGGGTTTGCGGAAATGTCCCCGTCCGCTTTAAGTACTCGATGCCAATCGACAATCCATGCAAGGCAAGTTCTGTCCAGTCTGCAAGAGCCTCCTTCCCCCGAACAGCGACCGCTGCATCAAATGCGGGCGTCCTGCCGACGGGCTCCAAACGAGCAACCAGTCCTGCCTTGCCGACATTGCGCCGAAGGCACCGGCCAGAGCGCCTAAAACACTGGAGCACGAGCTGAAAGACGCACCTTACATGCCCTACGAGCCCAGGGGCTGCCAGATGGAGATCATCAGCGACATCTACTCCTTCCTGGAAGACAGGAGGCACGTGGTCATCGAATCGGGCACCGGGACGGGGAAGACCATCACCTCCCTGGCCGCGTCGCTCCAGCACTGCAAGCCGAAGGCGAAGGTGATAATCTATCTTGTGAGGACCATCACGCAGACGGATGCCGTCATGAAGGAGCTCAGGGCGATATCGAAGATCAAGGACGTGAAGGGGCTGGCCGTTACCGGAAGGGCCCGCTCCTGCCCTCTCTTCAGGGGGTCCCCCGAATACGAGAGCATCCCGTCCAACATCCTCTCGCTGATGTGCGACGACCGCAGGAGCCGGAGCCAGAAAGGGCAGGCCGGCGGGTGCAGGTACTTCGACAGGGTCGAACTGTCCATGCCCAGGATAGAGAAGTGGTGGACCGAGACGATGCCGTCTTCCGACGAGTTCGACAGGTACTGCGAGAAGCTGGGAGTGTGCCCCTACGAGGCCAAGAAGAGGCTGATGAAGAAGGCCGACGTCATAGCGGTCCCGTACATACAGATCCTCAACCCCGACATCCGCAACAGCCTCCTGGCCAACCTGGAGCTGTCGGACACGCCCAACGGCATCATGATCATAGTCGACGAGGCCCACAACTTCCTGGACGCCGCCAGGGACACCGAGTCGTTCATCATCGGCAAGGACCTGATCGACAACGCCTTGGACGATGCGGACACCTTCAAGAGCGCGTCCGTGTGGCCGGAGGTCCCGCTGAAGTCGTTCATCACGTACTTCAAGAGCTGCATCCGCGCCCTCGCCACCGAGAAGCTCTCGCTGAACGAGAAGTCCGCCATCGTGGACGACGATTACATCGAGGCGAAGATAATCTCCAAGTACGGGCTGAAGAGGTCTGACCTGGACGGGATCATGGAGAAGATGGAGCAGCTGGGGGAGGCCCGCACCGAGAGGCTCGTGGACGCGGGCGACAACAGGGTCTCCCCCGTAGAAGAGCTGGCGCATCTCATGAGGCTGTGGTTCTCCTCCGGGTCGGAGAGGTTCGTCCGCACCATCAACGCATCGGACAAGGGGGAGTACCTCAGGGCCGCATGCATCGACCCCGAGGAGATCTCCAGGTTCCTCAACTCCGTCCCGTGCACCCTGCACATGTCCGGGACCCTGCAGCCCCTGGACCAGTACGCCCGGGTCCTGGGCCTGGAGAGGAACCCGCGCTTCAGAACGTACCCGTCTCCGTTCCCCAAGGAGAACAAGCTGGTGATCTACGACAGGGAGGTCACCACCAAGCAGAACGTCATGAACCAGGACCCTTCGATGCAGCCCCGCATCGAGAGGAAGATCGTCCAGCTCTGCGATGCCGTGGACAAGAACACGCTGGTGTTCTTCACCTCGTACAACATGATGAGGAAGATGCGCCCGTACCTGGAGAGGAACATCTCCAAGCCGAAGTACTGGGAGGAGTCGGGCAACCCCCGCAGGACCTCCGAGAACCTGGCAAGGTTCAGGCAGGGCAGGAACGGGGTATTCTTCTCGGTGATGGGAGGATCGATAGCGGAAGGGATCGATTTCCCCGGGGACGAGCTGTGCTTCGCGGTCATCGTGGGGATACCTTTCCCGCCGCCGTCCAAGGAGACCGACGCGATGAAAGCGCTGTTCGACGAGAGGTACAGCAACAAGGGATGGCTGTACACCAGCCAGGTCCCTGCGATGAGGAAGCTGAACCAGGCCATCGGCCGTCTGATAAGGACTGAGACCGACCGCGGCGCAGCGGTCATACTGGACAACAGGATGAGCAGGTACGCGAAGGACACCGGCGCGGCGGAGTCCAACGACCCCGTGGGGGACGTGATGAGGTTCTTCTCCGACGTTTCCTGACGTCGTTTGAAAATCCGTAAATAATCGGTGGTGAGTCCGCGCCCATCGATGGCACTACTGAAAGTCCTCACCGATGTGAAGCTGTGGGTCGCCGCGGGGATCGTCCTCGGCCTGGCCCTGGGGTTCGACAGCCCCGATGCCGCCACGATCCTGATGTTCGTGCTGATCGCCCAGATGACGGTCTCGCTGGACGGGATCTCCTTCGCGAAAGAGGACTTCAAGGCCTACGGCAAGCGCTCCGCCGGATGCATCGCCGCATGCTTCGGGATAAACACGGCCGTCACCCTTCTGACGGGGCTCCTCTTCATCGGCGACACCGGCCTATGGTACGGATGGGTGATGCTCTCGTCCGTTCCATGCGCAGTGTCCGTGGTGGTCTGCACTCTCACCATGAGGGGAGACGCCAAGATGTCCGTCTTGGGATTGATCGCCACATACGTGGCCGCCATCGCGCTGACCCCTCTGATAACGCATCTGATCATCGGAGATGCCGTCAGCCCGTCGGAGATCATCAGGTACATCCTGATGTTCATCCTCATCCCGTTCATCTTGGTCATCCCCGTGAAGAGGCTCCATGCCGGCCACATCCCCAAGACCATCTTCATCAACCTGATGATGTTCATGCTGGTCTTCGTTGGGCTCGGATCGAGGAGGGACTTCATCCTCGGAGACCCCCAGGTCATCGTCTGGGTGCTCATCGCCTGCATGATCAGGGTCTTCGGCATCGGATTCGCGATGATCTATGCGATGAGGGCCATGAAGGTCAGGAGGGACCAGGGAGTAGTCTACCTGGCGATGGGCGTGTGGGTGAACTCCGGCATGAGCGTGTCGCTTACGATGGCGCTTTTCGCCACCGTCTACCCCAATGCGGTGCTTCCTTGCATCTCGTCGCTGATAGCCGAATGCGTCTGGTTCGCGGTCATGACCGCCGTCATCGAGAAGCTCTGGCCTTTGGACGGCACGGAGCCTGCGCTGGAAGCGGACTGATTCCTCAGATCCGTGCTCCCGAAGGGTTATTGCTAATAACCCGACGGCCATTCTTAGGCCATGGACCAGATGGGATTCCCGGACGGCGTATATGATTTCTAGGCCCTTGTCACCGGCGGCTACTATTTCGTCGACAAGACCGAGCTCATATGCGACCTGTGCGGCACGAAGAACAAGACCATCTTCTTCACGCGTCCGAGGCGGTTCGGGAAGACCCTCAACCTGTCGATGATCGACCGTTTCTTCAACATCGACTATGCTGACGAAGAGGACATCTTCAACGGGCTGGCCGTATCCGGATGCGAGCGCTGTGCCCGGTACAAGAACGCATATCCTGTTTTGAATCTGAACTTCGGATACCTGTCAGGAGAATCCGTCGACTCATTCCTCGACTCCATGAACATGATGATTAGCGTCACTGCACAGAGTCTGAAGATCAGTATCGGCATCGAAGCATTCGAAGACGATGAGAAGAGGTTCCTGCAGGAATGCATAGATATGTCCCTGAAAGGGGCAAAACTGTGGGGTGCGGCTGTTAAACTATGCGGCATGCTGAAGAGGATCTACGGCAAAGATGTGATCATTCTCGTGGACGAATATGACCATTGCATGCAAAACATCCACTCCGAAGAACTCTTCGAGTCGATTGTCGGCTTCCTGAGGCCGATCATGGAACAGACCTTCAAGCTCAACAGGGACTGCGAGTTCGCCGTCGTCACGGGCATCATGCCATTGGCCAAGACCAGCATGCTGAGCGGCTTCAACAACGCCGCAGTCTGCAGCATACTCGAGACAGATGGCGATGAGTACTTCGGCTTCACGGAGGAGGAGATAGTCCGTCTCATCGAAGAGACGGGCAATCCGCCCGAGACGCTTTCGGAGATCAAGGAATAGTATGACGGATATCGCTTCGGAGACGCGGACGTCTACAACCCATACAGCGTCATAATGTACCTCAAAAACAATTGTAAACCATTGGCTTATTGGAACAACATGACGGGAGGCGGTATGTCCAAGGACCTTCTGTCCATCATGGGTGCGGAGGCACTGACGGCCCTAAGGGGGCTCTACGAGAACAAGGGTTCATCTTTCGAGACGGTGCTAGAAACCCGCATCTCCTATTCGGATGTCCTTTCTCCGACCGTGAAGCCGTCCGTGGTCTATTCCTATCTGGCGATGGCAGGGTACCTCAAGGCCGAACGCACAGGGGCTCAGAAAGACGGCTTCCCTGTCTGCCGCATCAGCATGGTGAACAACGAAGTTTCCATAGCATTCATGTCGCTCGTGGAAAGGTCTGCAGAAGTCGACAGGAGAGCATCCGCCGTCATGGACAGCATCTACTCCGGAAACGATTCGATGCTCGAAGATTTCCTCGAATCGATGCTCAACGGCCTCTGCCTCGATGTCAGCTGGTCGAGGCTGGACCCGGTCTCGAGGCACAACAGGTACCGCGACGTGATCATGGCGTATCTGATGACGCCGGAGCTGAGCACCCGGGCCGAGATGCCCAAGGGATACGGGTTCGCGGACATATTCTTCGCCAAGGACGGGAACCGCCCGGCAGTGATCATCGAAGTGAAGACGA
>CAVHMZ010000166.1:1861-2969 GCA_963637225.1 Segatella hominis | reverse complement strand
CTGTGCCTTACGGGGAAGCCGATCGCCCGGTAGTCCGAATAATCGCTCTTTTTGCCATATTCCGATGACATAATGGGTGTTGTTGGCTATTCGAATATTTAAAATTTATCTAATTTATGTCTGTTGATAGTTATTATTAACAGCCATTAATCATCATCAGGTGACAATGAACGATAACAGTGTAACGAACTCCGTCGAGTCTGGCGATCGTGTTCTCCTTCTCATTCGAGGCTTCTGGTTCCCCTTACCCGCCCTCATCCCTTACGGCCGATGCATGGTTGATGCGATGACGATGTCATTTACCTGTCACCTTGACTTTGGGGGCTTGACAATAATATGCCTTCCGCCCCTAGAAAGGCTATCTAGGTAGGCACCTTGCGCGGCTCTTCGACCCTGCCGCCGGGTTCACATCCGCTCCGTCCGGGACTACCTGCCGGCTGCCTCAGATCTCCGTCGTCCAGTTGGTGGCCTGGATCAAAGCGTCCTTCTCCCGCGCCTCTTTGGACGCCGCATCAGATTCTCTTCTGAGCGAGCGCACGTCCACGGTGGCGATGCTCTTGGGCATGTCCGATGTGCGGTACGGGCGGGACGACTCCGTGGCCGAGTCGATGAGGCCGTTGATCACCGTCGCCTTGGCTATGAGGGCGTCGCGGGACGCCATGAGCTCCGTGATGGTGTGGCCGTCCGAAGCGACAGTATTGGCGTTGGCGGTGTTGATGCGCGCTATCAGCTCCGCATATCTCGGTATGATCGTGTCTAGCTCTTCGAGCATCCTCTTCGGATCCTCTGCGGGCTCCTCTCCCTCGAACACCCTGGAATTGGCGTTGAGGCGGTTGGAGAGCGTGGTGATGCGGTTCCTCAGCTCTGCGCGTTCGATGAGCGCCTCTGCAAGCTTCATGCGAGGACGTTCCGCAGACCGGTATAAGGACGGTTCTGCAAGATGGTCGGAGGATGTGCGGCATCCCGTTTCCACCGCCTGCCCCGACGCCGCTCTTATCAATCTTTTTATATAATTATTGAATCGGCAAATCACCGTCAGAGGTCTGTCAATGATCTGCAACGTCCGCACCGGCTCGATACTTCTTGGGTGAACCAGTCTGGACTATGA
>CAVHMZ010000166.1:0-1851 GCA_963637225.1 Segatella hominis | reverse complement strand
CGTCCGCACAGGCTCGACATTTCTTTGATGAACCAGTCTGGACTATGACGGTTTGAGGTGTTTAGAATGGCTCAAACCAGTGATAACGCTAAGGATTTAAGGGACATGTTGGCGATAAGCCCGTACAATCAGATGGCCCTCCCTAAGCTCCCGGAAGGACGTGGGAAGGTTGAGATATTCGACACCACCCTCCGCGACGGGGAGCAGGCTCCGGGGATCGCCCTGAGCTCCGACGACAAGGTCAGGATAGCCTTCGCGCTGGACGACCTGGGGGTCGACTACATGGAGGCGGGATTCGCGATCTCTTCCAAGATCGAATCCGAGACCATCAAGCGCATCATGGATGCCGGCATGCACTCGAAAGTGCTGAGCTTGGCTCGGTCCGTCGCGAAGGACATCGATGCCGCCGCCGAGACCGGCGTGGATTACGTGCACACATTCATCGGGACATCGCCCCTGCACAGGGAGTTCAAGCTCAAGATGTCCAAGGGGCAGATCATCGAGAGAGCCGTGGAGACCGTCGAGTACGCAAGATCCAGGGGCCTGGACGTCCAGTTCTCCTGCGAGGATGCCACCCGCACCGAGCTGGACTACATGATCGAAGTCTACAAAGCAGTCGTCGACGCGGGCGCATGCGCAATCAACGTCCCCGACACCGTGGGGGTCATCGTCCCCCAGGGGATGAGCTACATGATCGGGGAGATCGCCAAGGAGATCCACGTCCCGATCAGCGTCCACTGCCACAACGACATGGGCATGGCCGTGGCCAACACCCTCGCGGCGGTGGAGGCGGGAGCCACCATCTGCCAGGCCACCGTCAACGGGATAGGGGAGAGGACGGGGAACGCCTCGCTGGAAGAGGTCGCCCTGAACCTGTTCGCCAACTACGACGTCAGGACAGTGGACCTCTCCAAGATCGGCCAGACATCCAAGCTGGTCGAGAGGATAACCGGATTCCCCATGGCTTACAACAAGCCCATCGTGGGCCGCAACGCCTTCGCCCACGAATCCGGCATCCATGTGCACGGCGTCATGAACAACAGCGCCACTTACGAGCCCTTCCTGCCCGAGCTGGTGGGGGTGGACAGGCACATCGTCATCGGGAAGCACTCCGGAGAGCATTCCGTCCGCGGAAGGCTGGATGCCCTGAAGGTCAAGTTCCCCGAGGAGTATATGCCCGAGCTGATGGCCGCCATCAAGGAGATCGCTGTCGGCGGGAAGGAGATCGACGATGCCGAGCTCATCGCCATCGCCGAGCACGTGCTGTGGAAGAAGCAGACCAAGGTCCAGACCGTGGTCCTGGACAGCATCGCTGTCGTCACCGGAAAGGGGGTCACATCCACCGCCACGGTCAACCTGACCCTGGACGGGGAGAAGAGGGTCAAGGCCGAGATCGGAGTGGGGCCCGTCGATGCCGCGCTGAAGGCGATCAGCGAGGCTGTGAACGACCAGATCACGCTGGAGGAGTACAAGCTCGCCGCCATCACCGGCGGGAGCGACTCCATCTGCGAGGCCACGGTGATGGTGAAGAACGTTCAGAACGACGGCAATCTGTCCGTCGGCAAGGCCGTGGGGCTGGATGTCGTGCAGACGTCCGTCGATGCGATGATGGCCGCCATAAACAGGGATTTCGCAAGGTTCAGGAGCGAGTGATTAAGGATGACAGGGAAAACGATTGCAGAGAAGATCCTCTCGGAGAAGTCCGGCACCGACGCAAGGGCCGGCCAGATCGTCACGGCGAACATAGATTACGTCATGGTCAACGATGTCACGGGGCCGATAGCGTTCCGCGAGTACGGGAAGCTGGGGACATCCGAGATGTTCAAGGACCGCATGGTCCTGATCCCGGAC
>CAVHMZ010000165.1:6245-7557 GCA_963637225.1 Segatella hominis | reverse complement strand
TTGCGGGTTTACCTCATTCACGATCCCGGACTGGATCACATCCATGGGGGACAACGTGTTCGATGGCTGTAGCTCACTGACCTCGGTTGAGATCCCCAACTCGATCACATCCCTCAGCTACTGGACATTCGGAAATTGCACAAAATTAACTTCCGTCTCCATTCCGAAATCAGTCGCTTGCATCGAGAGTAATGCGTTTTATAATAGTGGGTTGACTTCGATCGACATCCCCGAGACGGTCACATCCGTGAAGAATAATGCATTTGACTCCTGTAACGATCTGACTTCGGTCACGATCCGGGGCTCAACGGTCGTAATGAAGGAGGCGTTCAAGAATTGCAGATCCCTGGAATCCGTCACCATCCTCGGAGCCGCGAAGATCGGGACGAATGCGTTCGATGGGAGCGGGGAAAGATGGGGGCCGGAACCGGGGAACAGGCTGGCTTCCGTGACCATCGTCGGAGCCGCGGAAATCGGAAGCCAGGCATTCTCCAACTGCGATTATCTCGAGCGGATTTATTTCGGGGACGTCGCTTCCGTCGCGAGCGATGCGTTCGGAAAATCCGAGGGAGGCCCTGAACCTCACCCCGAGCCTGAGCCCGGAGACTTCGTCGCGACGGTGTTCAAAGACGAGAACGGCAACACCCTCGACCCGGCGACGCAGATCTCGGAGTTCCGGGGGAAGACGTTCAGAGGCGACATCTCGGAGATGACCAGGAAGCTGGAGTACACCCTCACCTTCGATGACGGCACCGTCAAGACATCATACCTGTATCTTGACGGGGATCCCATCGTCAAGCCCGCCGATCCGGTCAGGACCGGGTACACGTTCGATTTCTGGTCCGAGGACGGCACCACAGAGTACGTCTTCGGCCTCATGCCCGCAGAGGACATGACCCTCGCAGCGGTATGGACCGCGAACGTTTATGCCGTCGTCATTGACGATCCCGGCAGGCTGACCGTCATGAACGGGAACACAGTGGTCCTGAACGGGGACAAAATCCCCTACGGCACTGTGCTGACCGTCGAAGCCGCGAAGATCTCCGGATACGCGTCCAAGATCACCCTCAACGGCGAAGAGCTTGCGGAAGGGAAATTCGCCGTAGGCCTGGAGAACGTCGTCGGCGTGACGTATGAAGCGGACTCCGTTCCGCCTTACGACGATGACGACGACTATCCGATCCATGTCGTCGAACCTGCAGCGGCCGATAACGGGGCCGGATCGTCCCGGTCCAAGGATGCGGTCGTGATCGCCGTCGCGGCCGCAGCCGGATTCATCGCGGCGCTGGCCGCCATCGTGGTGATGAGGTCC
>CAVHMZ010000165.1:0-6235 GCA_963637225.1 Segatella hominis | reverse complement strand
CCGGGCATCGGGACATGCCGCCGATCCCCGGAAGACCTCCGGGGCGGGGCCCCTCTGCGGCCGCGCAGGGGGGCCGGCTTCGCAGACCGATCCTTCAAACAGCTTCCTTCTCCGGAGAAACGGATAAATCCCCGGCTCCAATCACAGAGAGCATGGACCCCCGCATCCCAGAGATTGCAGAGAGGATCCGCGCTCTCCGTGAGATATGCGGATTCGAGACGGCCGAGATGGCCGAGAGCGCCGGCGTGACCGAAGAGGAGTACATCGCGCTGGAATCCGGCGAGCAGGACTTCGGATTCACGTTCCTGTTCAAATGCGCCGAGAAGCTGGGGGTCGACATGATCGAGATAATCACTGGCAGCGACCCGCATCTCACCGATTTCACGATCACCAAGGCCGGCACGGGCCTGCCCATCAAGAGGAGGGCCGGGTTCAGCTACTACCACCTTGCCGCCACATTCAAGGGCAAGATGGCGGAGCCGTTCCTCGTGATGGCCCCGTACATCAGGGAGGAGCAGGGGAAGGAGATCCGCCTGTCCCATCACGAGGGCCAGGAGTTCGACTACATCCTGTCCGGGACGCTGAGGTTCTCCCACGAGGGAAGGACCGTGGACGCGGGGCCGGGCGACACCCTCTACTACGATTCCGGGAAGGGGCACGGGATGATCGCCACGTCCCCCGAGGGATGCACGTTCCTGGCGGTCGTCCTGAAGAAGGAGGGTTCCGATTGATAGGCCTGTACAAGGACTACCTCAGGGAGGCCAGGAACGACAAGGGCGCGGTCGTCCGCGCCCACCTGAACGTCCCCTCGGATTTCAACTTCGCATACGACATCGTGGACAGGATCGCGCTGGCGGAGCCGGACAGGAGGGCGCTGCAGTGGTGCAGCGCCGCCGGCGCCGAGAGGACGTTCACCTTCGGGGACATCAAGCGCCTGTCGGACAAGGCCGCGAACTTCCTGTCGTCCAGGGGCATCTCCAAAGGGGACTACGTCCTGGTCGTCGTGAAGCACAGCTTCCAGTTCTGGTACCTGTCGATCGCCCTCCACAAGATCGGGGCGGTCATGGTCCCGGCCACCTTCATGCTGAGGAAGCACGACATAGAGTACAGGGTCGCCGCTGCGGGCATAAAGGCGTGCATCTGCACCGCCGCCTGCGACATCGCGGACCAGGTGGACATCTCGGAGAACATCCCGACGCTCGGAAAAAAGTTCATCCTGAACGGCCGGAGAGACGGCTGGATAGACTTCGACGCCGGCGTCGAATCCGCTCCGGAGGAATGGAAGCGCGTCCCCAACAGGTCCGACGAGATCATGCTCATGTACTTCACGTCCGGGACCGCGGGGAACCCGAAGATGGTCCAGCACGATTTCTCGTACCCTCTCGCGCACATAGTCACCGCCAAGAACTGGTACTGCGTGAACCCGGACGGGCTGCACTTCACCATCGCGGACACCGGATGGATCAAATGCGCATGGGGGAAGCTGTACGCCCCCTGGATGATGGAAGGCGGGATCTTCGTCTACGAGTTCGATAGGTTCGATCCCTCCGACATCATGGACAAGGTCGAGAAGTACCGCATCACCACCCTCTGCAGCCCGCCCACCATGTTCAGGATGTTCCTGAACGCGGGCACGGAAGGGCACGACCTGTCCTCGCTGACCCACACCGGCATCGCGGGGGAGGCCCTGAGCCCGGACACCTTCAGGAAATGGCGCGAGGCCACCGGCCTGAAGCTCATGGAGGCCTTCGGGCAGACCGAGACGCCCCCGATAGTGGGGACGTGGGACGGGATGGAGCCCAAGCCCGGATCGATGGGCGTGCCGTCGCCCCTGTTCGACGTGGACCTGGTCGACCCGGAAGGGAACAGCGTCCCGCCCGGAGTGGACGGAGAGATAATCGTCCGCCTCTGGCACAGGGAGCCGGGGATCACCGTGGGGTACCTTGCCAACGACGAGGGCAACCGCATACTGAGAGAAGAGATGGTCCACCACACGGGAGATGTGGCATGGAAGGACGAGGACGGCTACTTCTGGTACGTCGGGAGGAACGACGATATAATAAAGTCATCCGGGTACAGGATCAGCCCCTTCGAGATCGAGAGCGTGCTGATGCACCACCCGGCCGTGCTGGAGTGCGCCGTCACCGGCGTGCCCGACCCGGTGAGGGGGCAGCTCGTCAAAGCGACCATCGTCCTGAGGCAGGGGTTCGAGGGAACGGATGGATTGAAGTCCGAGCTCCAGAGCTACGTGAAGAAGGAAACGGCTCCGTACAAGTATCCCCGGACCGTCGAGTTCGTCGATGCCCTCCCGAAATCGACCTCCGGGAAGATCATGCGCAGGAAGATCAGGGCGGACGACTCCGGATCGTGATTCCGCGGGACCCGTTCTAAGCTCCGATATGCTCCGAACAGATTTCGCGCATGAATCTCCTGCATCCGGGCGCGCCGAGCTTGATCGGCTAAGCTTTAAGTACGTTTGTCCCGAGCGGATCCCGCCGCATACCGCCCGATCCCGAATTGGCGGCATGCGGCGCTCCCGTCAAGGCCCGATCGCATCGTTTCCGCGCTTCATCGGACCGAATATCTGGACAGGATCTCCCCGAACTCTCCGCTTTCCGAGAGCCACGCGCCGAACGTCTTCCCGCTCTTCTGGACGGCCTTCCCGATCTCGACGGCCATCTCCGGGATCTTGTCCTCCGGAATCGATCCGGCCTCGTTGCCGAACCTCTCGCTGCCCCGGAGCCCGCACCCGTTCACGTACATCCTGAAGACCGGGACGCTCCTGCCGTCCGCGGCCTTGGAGGATCCCTGCAGGCCTATGGTCCCGACCTGATGGCATCCGCATGACGAAGCGCATCCGGATATGCGGAACCTCGGCAGGCAGCCGTCGGGGATGCCTGCTTCCCTCACGGCGGAGATCGTCCTCTTCAGCAGGCCGTTGGAGTCCCTGAGCCCCAGCTGGCAGACCTTCCCGCCGATGCAGGACACGGATGTCTCGAACAGGGTGGATGCCCCGCCCCCGGTGGCGTCCCTGACCTTCTCGGCCTCGCTCCCGCTCAGGTTGATGATGTAGATCGTCGAATCCGGGGAGATGCGGACCTCCGCGCCGTCCATGCCGCGGATCGTATCGGATATCCGCTCCAGCATCTCCGGCTCCGCGTCCCCTCCGACCGGATGGTATGCAACGTAGTACAGGCCCTTCTGCTTCTGCGGGAATATGCGCTCTCCGGACGCGGGGGCATCGGCTTTCTCGGGATATGACGGCGTCTCCGGACGGATGTCCAGCCCGCCGGCCGCCTTCAGGCGCTCATAGTTGGACAGGAACGCCTGCCTGTAGGCATCCTCGCCCATGTCGTCCTTCATGTACCTCGTGCGCGCACGCTTCCTGTCCCCGTAGTTCCCGTGCTGGACGAACGTGTCCACCATGGCGCCGACGTAGTACAGGACATCCGAGGGATCCGTTCCGGAGGCGATCAGGCATCCCACCCTCGGATCGTTCCCGAGGCCTCCGGCGCTCCAGACGTCGAACTTCCCGTCGGGCGCGGCAACGAACCCCAGGTCCCTGAACGTGGCATGGGTCTCGTTGGATGGGGAGCCGGAGAACGTCACCTTCAGCTTCCTCGGCAGCTTCACGGAGCCCATCATGCCGAGGAGATGCTCCTCCGCCGCCTTGGCGTAGGGGTACACATCGAAGAACTCCTCCGGATCGATGCCGGACAGCGGCGACGCGGACACGTTGCGGGGGTTGTCCCCGCCTCCGCCCTGGGTGATTATGCCATGGTCCAGCGCCTTGTCCATGATCTCTGCGATCTCGCCGCCGGACAGGTCATGGAGCTGTACGGTCTCGCAGGTGGTGGTGTGGATCCTCCGGATCCCGTGCTCCTTCGCCGTGGAGACGATGAAGCCCAGCTTGTCCTTGTCCATATGGCCTCCGCACATGCGGAGCCTTATCATCCCGCGCCCGCCGCCCTTCTGGGCATAGCTGCCGAACCTGCCCGATACGCCTTTGTAGTCCTTCGCGGACATCCCTCCGGAGAAGAAGCTCTCCTCCGCTTCCCTGAACTCGGCTATGTTCCTGCGGAACTCCTCGATCTTGGCGGAATCCATCTCTATCGCCGGACGCGAATCCTGCATAGGGAGTATATACGTGCGCTCAGGCGGAGCTTGTCGCATGCGAAGCATCGGCGTGCCGTTCCGTTCGTCCGAGGCTGCCGCCGCAGCGCAGAAATAGATAGGGATGAGACGGGCGGCCATGGGATTCATGAGGCGGATGTTCGGAGAACAGTCGGCCGGCGAGGCATCCGTCAGCGATGATGCCCGTTACGAGAGGAACCTTGTCCGCAGGATGATCGCGGAAGGGCGCGACCCCGGCACGGATCCCGAATTCCGCCGTTACATCCGCCTCAAGGATCCGGGGCCCGCCGGAGACGACGGGATCGGCGAGCAGAGGTGCCGCCTGGCGGAGATGCCCGGATACCTCAGAGGAAGGGAAAGGATGTCCGAACGCGGAGAGAGCCTGTACCGCCTGGATTCCGTCATCCTGGACCTCCGGTACGGCCATGCGCTCCCCCGGAGCTGCAGGCCGCACAGGCTCCATGGCGGCATGGAAGGGATGACGGAGTGCCGCATAAGGGGCAGAGGCGGCGATTGGGTTCTCATATACAGCTGCGGCGAGGACGAGCTCTGCCTGCACGCACTTGATACAGGGACGCATGCAGATTGCGGGATTGACTGATTGACAGCGACATCGAGGACTCGCACATCTGCGACGAGGCGGGCTGAAGACTCAGATGGCGCACGCCGCTGTGGCGCCCGGATGCGCATTCTTATCTACGTCCCGCTCCGATTCCGTCATGGAGGATAATCATGAGCGGATGTCCCGAAGATATCAAGAACGAGCTGGGCCTGGTCCAGGTCTACACAGGCAACGGAAAGGGGAAGACCACCGCGGCCCTGGGCCTCGGGTTCCGGGCCAGCGGAAGAGGCCTGAACGTCATCATGCTCCAGTTCCTGAAGCCCGACGGAGGCTACGGCGAGCACATGGCCGCGAAGAAGCTGGAGAACTTCGCGATCGTCCCCATGGGCGCGGACCATATGTGCGGACGGGAGGTCCCCAGAGAGGCGGACGAGGAGCTCGCCCGCAAGGGCCTGGAGAAGGCCGGGGAAGTCCTGGAGTCAGGGGAGTACGACCTGGTCATCCTGGACGAGGTAAACAACTCCATGAGGTTCGGCCTCATCGACCCGAAGGGGCTCATCGCCATGCTGGAGAAGCGCGCCCCGCACACCGAGGTAGTGCTCACCGGCAGGGGCGTCCCGCAGGAGATCATCGACTACGCGGACCTGGTCACGGAGATGAAGCTCGTCAAGCACCCCTTCGACAGGGGCATCGAAGCCAGGAAGGGCATAGAGTACCGAGCCTCCGGGATGATCGGAGGGACGCCATGGGGTTTTCGGCTCTATCGGATCCGGCACGGGCTTGGAATTCTCGGATTGTCCTGTCATATCGGAAGAGCTGTCCCTCGACAGATAGGGGTGCGAGGACGCGGTGCCCTGGACGAGAGCGGAGATCCTGAGGGCAATGGAGAAGGAGCGGAACTGGTCTGAGCAAATGGCCGAAACGCGATTGCGGACATCCCGCCCAGAGAATCGCGGCTGCCTCCGGGCTTCCGAACAATGTCTCGTCGTGCCGGACAGAGCCGTATGAAAAGGAAGGCGCCCCGCCGGTCGGACAGGGCGCCTGTGTTTCAGTTTCGGTTTCAGTCCTTGGACTTGGCCTTTCCGAGCATCGCCAGGAGCACAAGGAGCGCGGCGACGCATCCTGCCGCTATGGCAACGGTGGCAACGGAGGCTCCGGATCCCGTATCGCTGCCGCTCCCGGTCTCCGGGATCACAACGGGCACATACGGGTCATCGTCATCGTCCCACCCGAGCGGCGATGCGGCCTTCCAGACAGCGGTGAACGCGACATCTGATGTGACTGTGTATCCTGCTCCGGGGAGGTAGACGGTCCCGTCCGCGCCCTGCCATTCCGAGAGGGCGTATCCGGGCTTGGATATCTCGATGCTCCCGCTCTTCCCGTCGGGAAGGGTTATGACGGTGCCGTATGCGCAGGTCTCGGTGGGATCAGTGCCGGTTCCCGTGACGTAGGTCACGGTGAGCATGATCGGCTCCCACAGAGCCTTGAACGCCGTGTCCGATGTCACCCTGTACTCGGTACCGGGCTTGTAGATATCGC
>CAVHMZ010000164.1:0-2158 GCA_963637225.1 Segatella hominis | reverse complement strand
CCGATATTGAGTAGTTCTTCTTCAAGAGACCTTCCACCCTATATCTCAAAGAGGGAAGCGAACGAGCCGGGCCGACTTCACCCTATTTATACTACCTCTCTATTCGCAACTCTTAGAGGAATTCAAATGGCACGTTTCAAAGAGGCTGAGCACAGGCTCCTTGACAAGACGGTCTGCATGACCTGCTACGCCACCAACCCCAAGAAGGCGGAGAAGTGCAGGAAATGCGGTTCCAAGGATCTCAGGCCCAAGGCCAAAGAGAGCAGGAAGCAGTGATTGCTGCTTCGCATTGATTTTTACGGCCGGCACCGGCCGGCATTCATTCGGACCAGCTCGGGCTATGCCCGGGCGGCCCGATGCCCGCGCGGCACGAAGGCTTTTATCTACGACGATTGGGATTAGAAGCTGTCAGGACTGATCCGATGAAGATACTCATTGTAGACGACAACGTCGCTGTCCAGGAGATTTTGAAGGACATCCTCTCCGAAGTGGGCCACAACGTCCGCCTGGCCGGCAGCATCGAAGAAGCCGTGGAGAAGACCGTTGCCTTCCTGCCCGACGCGGTCATGCTCGACTCTCAGATCGACGGCGAAGCAGGGCTCAACTACATCTCGCAGGCCAAGAAGGCCCTGGACGGGGGAACCGTCAGGGTCATCCTGCTGAAATCGGCCTCAGAGGTCGCCCCCAAGGACGTCCCCGAAGTGGCCGGATGCATCGACAAACCGTTCAAGTCCACCGAGATAATCTCCGCCGTGGACAGCCTCACCGTCCAGGCCCCCGAAGGGAAGGCGGCCGAGACATCCAAGAAGAAGAGATGGAAGCTGTTCTCCAGGAAGAAGCCCCAGGCGGCCCCGGAGATCCCCGAAGGGAAGGCGGAGTTCGGGAAGTCCTACGTGTTCTTCGAGCCGGTCCCGGACGCCATCTACAGGTTCGGGTCCATGTTCGACCCGGACAGCTACGACATCGTCGTGTTCACCTCCGACAGGCCGAAGGCCGTCAAGGAGAGGCTCGGCTACGCCGAAATCGAGGTGGTCCCGCTGACTAACGGGTCCAAGGCGGGGGCCGTGGACATCCGCGCCGCAGGGACTCTATCGGACATGGCGTGCCGCTTCATCGCAGAGCACGAGAGGCCCGTGGTCATCTTCGACTCCCTGAAGGACCTGACGGAGGCCAACGGCCTCAGCCTGCCCCTGATGATGGTCCAGGAGATCCTCTCCTCATCGGAGAAGCCGTTCACCTTGGCCCTGTCGGCGGACGAGGGGGGCCTCACGGACAAGGACCGTGAGATACTGCTACATAACATGGTTGAATACCAGGAGCGATGACAATGCAGATCGAGAAAGTCTGGGCAAGGGAAGTGCTCGACTCGAGGGGCAACCCGACGGTCGAAGCCGAGATCACGATCAAAGGCCACAGGATATCCGCCATCGCGCCGTCCGGCGCGTCCACGGGGACCTGGGAGGCCCACGAGCTCCGCGACGGCGGAGACAGGTACGGCGGGAAAGGCGTTCTGAAAGCGGTGGAGAACATCCGCGGCGAGATCGCCAAGGAGATCGTCGGGATGGATCCCGCCGATCAGAGGGGCATCGACGAGGCCATGATCGCCCTCGACGGAACGGAGAACAAGTCAAGGCTCGGAGGGAACGCGACTGTCGCCGTCTCCCTGGCCGTTGCCCGCGCAGGAGCGTTCGCAGAGGGCGTGGAGGTCTACCAGCGCGTCGGAGGGAATCACGCCACCCTGCCCGTGCCCATGCTGAACATCATCAACGGCGGGAAGCATGCGGGAGGGAACCTGAAGATACAGGAGTGCATGATCATCCCAGCAGGGGCCAAGAGCTTCTCGGACTGCCTGAGGATGTCCTCCGAGGTCTACATGCACCTGAAGTCCATCCTGAAGTCCAAGTACGGCGTCGGCGCGATCAACATCGGCGACGAGGGAGGGTTCGCTCCTCCCCTGGACACCGTCGATGAAGCCCTGTCCACCATCGTCGCCGCGATTTCCGACGCAGGATACGTTCCCGGCAAGGACGTCTTCCTGGCCATGGACGCCGCATCCTCCGAGTTCTACAGCGGCGGGATCTACGACGTGGACGGCATGAAGCTCTCCGCGGGAGAGCTCGCGGACCACTACGTGCAGCTGACGAAGGACCACCCGGTC
>CAVHMZ010000163.1:0-5417 GCA_963637225.1 Segatella hominis | reverse complement strand
CATCTTGACGGTCAGGAGACCGCCGCATCTGGGGCAGGTGTTGACGAACGGGTCGCCGACCTCTGCTCCGCAATCCCAGCAGATAACTTTGTGCGCTGCCATTTCAGATCCTCCTGCAGCCGGAGCCGGGCTCCGTGATCCAGGTGTCGCATCCCATGTCGTGCTCCGCGTACATCCCGCGGATGCTCTGGGCGATGGACTCGCCCTGATGGGAGCTCTTGTCGTAGAATGAGATTATGCAGGGGCCGGAGCCGCCGAGGAACGACGCGATGGCACCGTGGGACTTGGCGATGGACTCGGCCTCCCTGAGGTGAGGGACCAGGCATGTCCTGGCCGGCTCGAAGACGGCGTCCTGGACGGACCTTCCGATCAGCCCGAGGTCGCCGGACTGCATGCCGTGCACCATGCACGCGGCGTTGCCCAGGTGGAAGACCATGTCCTTCACGCGGACCTCCTTGGGAAGGACGGCCCGGGACTCCTTGGTGGGGACCAGGATGTCGGGCATGGCGATGACGATGCCCAGGTTCTCCGGGGGCTTGATGGATATGACCTCGAAGGGCTCGTAAGAGCGTATGACCGTGAACCCTCCCAGGACGCAGGGGGCGACGTTGTCGGCGTGGAACCCGCCGGATGTGACGTCCTCGGCGTGGGCGGCGCAGAGCACCACCTCGCTCAGCGTGAGCTTCTCTCCGCACAGGATGTGGGCGAGGAACGCTCCTCCCGCCGCGGATGCTCCGGACGATCCGATGCCGCTGCACGGGCGTATCCCCTTCTTGATCCTGATCTCGATGCCGAAATCGGCCTCGCATCTCCTCAGGACCTCCGCGGCCGCGATGCTAACGGAGTTCTGCTCCGGGTCTGTGGGGATGCTCTCGGAGCCGGGCCCGGCGACCTCGGAGATCACCATGCCCGACTCGATCTTCCTGCCTTCGATCACGTCGTAGGGCTCCTTGAGAGCCAGTCCGAATATGTCGAACCCGGCTCCGATGTTGGATGTTGTGGCTGGTGCTGCGATCCTTATCCATTCGTCGGCCATGGTCTCACGCTTTCCTTGGAGAGCCGTACCTTGCCGTTCGATTTAATTATAGTGGTCGGACGCGCCGTCCCGAAGGGACGGGGGACCGGAGAAGGGCCCGGCCCCGCGCCCTTGATAATAAAGGGTTCAGTCCTTCCAGCAGGAGATCCCGGTCTGGTCGGACAGCGCGCTCTTGCGGAACTCGGGCTCTTCGATGCCCTCGGCTCTCTGCCTGCGGTAGTCCGCGTATGCCTCCACCGCCCGCGGGCCCAGCTTGAAGATGACCACCACGTTCACGAGGCCGCACAGGATCATCATCAGGTCCACGACCACGAACAGCGCGTCCGAGCTGTAGAAGCTGGACAGGAACACGACGGCCAGGATGACCGCGTTGAGGAACAGGAGCTTGGCCTTGCTCGACCCGTTGATCTCCATGTTGTTCTGTCCGATGACATAGTCGGTCATCAGGCTGGTGAAGGCGAACAGGAACATGAACAGCGACACGAGGTACGGCGCTATCCATCCGATCGCGTCCTCCATGATAAACTGGAGCGTCGGGACGGAGGCCTCGTCGAGGGAGGCGTAGACACCCTGGATGGACTCGTATCCGCCGAAGCTCAGGACGACCAGGGCGGTCAAGGTGCACACGACGGTGTCGATGAAGACCCCGATGGACTGGGACAGCCCCTGGGCGGCAGGGTGCTTTACGTCCGCCATGGACGAGATGTTCGGGATGGATCCGATGCCTGCCTCGTTGGACAGGATCCCCCTCTTCATCCCGATGATCAGCATGGCTCCGACGCCGCCGCCCACTGCGGACGGGACGGAGAACGCGTTGACGAAGATCGAGGATATGGCTGAAGGTATGTTTGTGGCGTTGACTATCACGACGACGATGCAGATGATGAACCACATCACCGCCATGGCGGGGACGATTCCGACGGAGAGGCTGGACACCCTCCTGACGCCGCCGATGATGATGAACAGGGTGAGAAGGGTGAACAGCACGGCGAAGAACAGCTTGCTGCCCTCGAAGCCGAAGCTGCCGTTGGCGGCCTCGGTCATGCTGCAGACCTCCATCGAGACGAACCCGATGATGTACATCATGAACATCACGCATGATACCATCAGAGCGCCGCGCCTCATGCCGAGCCCGTGGAGGATGTTGTAGGCGGAGCCGCCGTGGAACCCGTCCTGGTCGGAGCGGACCTTGTAGATCTGACCGATGGTGGTCTCCAGGAAGCTGGTCGCCATCCCCAGGAGGGCGAACATCCACATCCAGAAGATCGCCCCGGGCCCTCCGATGAGGATCGCCAGCACCGGCCCGGATATGTTTCCGACCCCGATGCGGTTCGCCATGCTCATGCAGAACACGTGGAACGAGGACATCTTGCCCTTGTCGCTCAGTTTGTCGCGGGAGAAGGTGACGCGGCACATCTCCCTCAGCTGCGTGAATTGTATGCCCTTCAAGCGGACCGTGCAGTAGATCCCCATCGCGACAATCAGGAACAGCAGCACGAACCAGATGTCGTCGACGAACGTCTCGAAGGCCTCGAGGATTGTCATCGGGATGTCCAGATTGTGACACTATAAAATCAATGGCGTCCGGTCCTGGACCGGACGGCCGGTCGGGGAATCGGGGCCGACCGGACGGCCGGCCCCCGTTTGCCGTCACTCCGAGAGGATCCTCTCGACGTCGGCGACGGAGTTCCCGCACTGTATGGGCGGGGCGCAGTTGTTGATGATGGTGTCCGGGTCCTTCAGGCCGTTCCCGGTGCAGATGCACACGACCCTCTCGTCCCTGTCGATGATGCCCTCGGCGCGGAGCTTCCTGAGTCCGGCGACGGATGCCGCGGAGGCGGGCTCCACGCACACGCCCTCCTTCCTTCCGAGCAGTTGCTGGGCGCTGATGATCTCCTCGTCGGTGACCGTCGTGGCGTATCCCCCGGTGGAGTAGATGGCCCTCAGGGCCTTCCTCCCGCTGATGGGGTTCCCGATCCTGATGGCGGTGGCCACGGTCTCCGGGTGCTCCTCGGCGATGAAGTCGTCGGTGTGGTGCGCAAAGGCCTTCGCGACGGGCGAAGCCCCCTCGGCCTGGATCCCGGTGAGCATCGGCACCTTGTCGATCCATCCGACCTCCTGGAGTTCGGTGATCGCCTTGTACACGGCCCAGATGTTGGCGGCGTTCCCGACGGGCAGGATGATCCTGTCCGGGACCTCGTACCTGAGCTGGTCCATGATCTCGAACAGCACGGACTTCTGACCCTCGGGCCTGTACGGGTTGATCGAGTTGAGCAGGTACAGCTTCTTCTCCTCGGCCATCCTCCTGGCGAGGGCCAGGGCATCGTCGAAGTTCCCGTCAACGGACAGGACCTTGGCTCCGAAGAACAGGGCCTGGGCCAGCTTGCCCATGGCGACCTTCCCGGAGGGGAGGAACACGGCGCACTTCATCCCGGCCTTGGCCGCGTACGCCGCGAGGGCGGCGGAGGTGTTGCCGGTGGAGGCGCAGCCCACGACCTTCGCGCCCAGCTCGTTGGCCCTGGAGACTCCGATGGTCATCCCGCGGTCCTTGAACGACCCGGTGGGGTTCAGCCCCTCGAACTTCACGAAGGAGTTCTTCACTCCGACCTCGGCGCCCATGGCCCTCGTGGGGTACAGGGGCGTCCCGCCCTCCTGGATCGACACCTTGTGGGCCGGGTCCACGGGCATGAACGGGGCGTACCTCCACACCCCCATGGGGGTCGAGCGGAGGTCCTCGGGCTTCATCTCCTTGACCGGTTCCAGGTCCATCTTGACGGTCAGGAGACCGCCGCATCTGGGGCAGGTGTTGACGAACGGGTCGTCGACCTCCGCTCCGCAATCCCAGCAGATTACCTTGTGTGCTGCCATTTCAGATCCTCCTGCAACCGGAGCCGGGCTCCGTGATCCAGGTGTCGCACTTCATGTCGTACTCCGAGTACATCCTCCTGATGGACTCGGCTATGTGCTCCCCCTCGTGGGAGCTCTTGTCGAAGAACGAGATTATGCAGGGGCCGGAACCGCCCAGGAACGACGCGACGGCGCCGTTGGACTTCGCTTCGGATTCGGCCTCCTTGATGTAGGGGACGAGGCAGGACCTCGCCGGCTCGGAGAAGGCGTCCTTGACCGACCTCCCGATCAGGCCCAGGTCGCCGGTCATCATGGCGTACACCATGGTGGACGCGTTCCCGATGTGGAACACCATGTCCTTGACGGAGACCTCCTTGGGCAGGATGGCCCTGGCCTCCTTGGTGGGGACCATGACGTCCGGCATGGCGATGACGATCCCGAGGTTCTCCGGAGGAGCGATGGTCACGACCTCGAAGGGCTCGTAGGAGCGGATGATCGTGAATCCTCCGAGGACGCACGGCGCCACGTTGTCCGCATGGAAACCGCCGGAAGTGACGTCCTCGGCGTGGGCCGCGCACAGGACGACCTCGGTCGGGGAGAGCTTCTCCCCGCAGAGGATGTGGGCGACGTAGGCGCCGCCGGCGGCGGAGGCTCCGGAGGAGCCTATCCCGCTGCAGGGCCTGATGCCCTTCTTGATTTTCAGCTCGATGCCGAAGTCCGCGCCGCACCTGCGGAGCACCTCGGCGGCCGCGATCCCCACGGAATTCTTCTCGGGGTCCTTGGGGATGCTCTCGGAGCCGGGACCGCTGACCTCGGAGATGACTATGCCGGAGTCGATCCTCCTCCCCTCGATGATGTCGTAGGGCTCCTTCAGGGCGAGTCCGAACACGTCGAATCCCGCTCCGATGTTGGAGGTGGTCGCCGGCGCAGCTATGCGAATCCATTCGTCGGTCATGGTATCCGTCCGACCGTACCGATGAGGTTGTTATAAGGTTTGCCCGCGCGGGAACGGGACGGGTGGAACCGGGATGTCCGCGGGATTCGGATGGGTATACAGATGATGCGATTTCATCGGTTCCATGATACGATTGTATCGTATTCCGAACCGAATATGCTCATCTGTAGGATGACTCCCACACATCACGAGAGCAGCCAATCGTACAGGTTGACGATCCGTATCCCCATCTCCGTCCCCAGACCCAGCCTGTCCAATGTCAGGATGGTCTTGGGGAAGTTGTCCTTGATCGGCCTCAACGATCCGAACTCCCTCTCGCGGGTCTCCTCGGACAGCATTGTCTGCGCCACCTGGTAATACTCGACCTCGTCGCCCTTGATCGCGGTGAAGTCGATCTCCTTATCCTTGTACGACCCTGTGCGGACTGTATACCCGCGACGCAGGAGCTCCAGGAACACTATGTTCTCGATCGGTCTGCTGATATCCACTGTCCCAGAGCCTTGAAGTGCCATAAACCTCAGCCCCGTGTCCGATGCATAGAACTTGCCGTTGGTTTTCAAAAGCTTCTTCCCGACGATA
>CAVHMZ010000162.1:0-6892 GCA_963637225.1 Segatella hominis | reverse complement strand
GAGCATCTGCAGGTTGTCGCCCGTGATAGTGTATTTCATGGACAAGGAATCGCAGAGGGCCGATGAAATAGATAGCGGTCGGCGGCCCGGGAAATGCGAAGGAAAAAGAAGGATCCGGGGCAGGGGAGCCCCTGCGCCCGGCTCATGCGTAATAGTATTCGCCCTTGGACTTCTGCTCGCGGTCCAGCCTGGACCCGGCCTTGTTGATCCTGGGCCTGTGGGTGTCCGCATCCCTGCGGAACGTGATGTCCACGGCCGAGAGGAACCTGTTCATCCCGTCCCTCATGTCGAAGGGCCCGTCCCCGATGCCGTGGTGGCCCGGGTCGCCTCCGAACACCATCATGGAGTCCGAGACCATGTCCAGGAAGTAGATGTCGTGGTCGACGATCATGGCGCTGCGGCCGGTCTTCTCCATCATGCGCCTGATGGTCTTGGCGGCGTTCATCCTCTGGTTGGAGTCCAGGTACGCCGACGGCTCGTCGAACAGGTAGATGTCCGCCTCGGATGCGAGGCACAGGGTTATCGCCACGCGCTGCAGCTCTCCTCCGGACAGGTTCCCGACCTTCTTGTCCATCAGGTACTTGATGCCCAGGGGCTCGATGACCTCTCCGTTGAAGAAGCCGGACGTGACGGTCTCGTAGGCCTTGGCGTACAGCAGGTCCTGGACGGTGCCGTCGTAGTCCCCTGTGATGTACTGGGGCTTGTAGGACACCTTGACCTTGCCGTCCATCTCCCCGGAGTCTGCTTCGATCGCTCCGGCAAGGATCTTAACGAAGGTGGTCTTGCCGGTGGCGTTGGGCCCGACGATCCCGACGGACTCGCCGATCTTCACCGCTCCTCCGGAGATGTCCAGCCTGAACTCCCCGAAGTCCTTGGTGAGGCTGGAGAACGAGATCAGGTCGGCGGTCTGCCAGTCTCCCCTGGGCGGGGAGGCCTCGAACTCGATGGGCCTGTCCCTGAACCTGATGTTCTCCTCGGGCAGGTACCCGTCGAGGTAGACGTTGATGGCGGTCCTGACCTGCCTGGCCAGGGTGAACACCCCGTAAGCTCCCTCGGTACCGTAGACGACGTTCACGTTGTCCGCCAGGAAGTCCAGTATGGCGAGGTCGTGCTCGATGACCATGACCTGCTTCTCCTCGCTGAGCTTCTTGATCAGGCGGGCCATCTTGACCCTCTGGTAGATGTCCAGGTATGACGTGGGCTCGTCGAAGAAGTAGACGTCGGCGTCCTTCATCATGGTCGCGGCCATCGCCAGGCGCTGCAGCTCTCCCCCGGACAGCTTGGACAGCTCCCTGTCCAGGACCTCCCGGAGGTCGAAGAGCTCCGCGGCCTCGTCCACGGTCATGCGGTCCTGGACCTTGGACAGGAGGTCCCTCACGACCCCCTTGACGCTCAGGGGCAGCTTGTCGACGTACTGGGGCTTGATGGCGGTCTTCACCTTCCCGGCGTAGACGTTCTCCAGGTAGTCGTGGAGCTCGGTGCCGGCGAAGTGCCTGAGCACCTCCTCCTTGGACGGGGGGTTCTCGTAGTTCCCGAGGTTGGGGACCTCGGCTCCGGACAGCATCTTGATCGCGGTGGTCTTCCCGATCCCGTTCGGCCCGAGGATGCCTGTGACCAGCCCTTTCTTGGGGACCGGCAGCCTGTACAGGCGGAAGGAGTTCTCCCCGTACTGGTGGATCATCTCCTCCTTCAGCTCGTCGGCAAGGCCGATGATCTTGATGGCATCGAACTGGCATTTGTTGACGCAGATCCCGCACCCTTGGCAGAGCGTCTCGGAGATGACGGGCTTGCCCCTCTCCCCGAACGTGACGCACTCCACGCCTGTCCTGTTGAGGGGACAGAACTTGGAGCACTCCTGGTTGCACTTCTTGTTCTGGCATCTGTCGTTCAGCACTGCCGCGATCCGCATGGCCGGTTCCATTCCATGCTTTGATATAAATGGTTCGAGGCGGCGGGAACCGCGGGCCCTTGCCGGAACGTCCATGATGAGTTTCTATCTTCTGACAGCATAACGGGGCCGATGGCCGGGGCCTGTGCAATCCTTAAGACGTCCGGACAGCTTTCCGATGCATCGAAGGGGCGAGGGTTCTTTGGCGGACGAGACAGCGGGCACGAAGCTGCTGGTGGGCAATCAGAGGAAGGCCATAATCGCGCTCGCGGTGCCGATCGCCGTCGCGCTCCTCGTCCAGCAGGCCAACAATGTCATCGACAGCTTCTGGGTCAGCGGCCTGGGGGCAGGGCCCCTCGCGGCAATCGGGGTGATTTACCCTGTATATTGCATCATCATAGGCATCGGGAACGGCCTCGGGGTCGGGGCGTCCGCGGCCATTGCGAGGAGCATAGGCCTCGGGAGGAAGGAGGATGCGGTAGGATCTGCGGCGCAGGCCCTGATTATCGCAGCCGTCGTGTCCATATCCGTGACGGCGGTCCTCATGCCCACGGCGGGCCCTCTGGCAGAGGCCATCGGGGCCGGGGACGTCAAGGGCGACTGCCTCGCATACGCCCATCCGATCTACCTGTGCTCGATGCTGGTGATCCTCAGCGGGGTCCTGTCGGGGATGCTCCGCGGAGAGGGCAACGCCAAGCGCTCCATGGCCATCCAGGTGGCCGGGGCGGCGACCAACATGGTCCTGGACCCTTTCATGATCTACGGCCTGGGCATGGGCGTGGCCGGAGCCGCGTGGGCGACATGCATATCGTTCGCGGTGTCCTGCGCCATCGGGCTACGCTGGTACGTCACCGGCAAGGGGATGTACGTGCGCCTGTCGGGACCGGACATCAGGCCGGACCGCAGGCTTATGAAGGCCATCCTCTCCGTGGGGATGCCCGAGGCCATCGAGCTGTCCGTGATGAACTTCTTCAACCTGGTGATGTTCACCTTCGTCACCGCGTGCGGGGGCGCCGGCGCGCTGTCCATCTACGCCACATCGTGGAAGGTGGCCTACGTCCTCATAATCCCCGCCCAGGCTGTCGGGGGCGCCATGGTGGCCGCATGCTCCAGCGAGTACGCCATGGGCCGCAACGACATGGTCAGGGACGCGTTCCGCTACTCCCTGAAGGTCTCCATCCTGTCGATGGCATGCCTCGCAGCCGTCCTGATGGCCTTCGCGGGCCCGGTGGCCTCCGCGTTCACGCATGCGGACGACATGGGGCATCTCCAGGGGGAGATGGCGAACCTGCTGCGCGCTATGGCGGCGTTCCTGCCGGTGATGTCCATGGTCTTCACGGGATCCGCCCTCATGCAGGCCCTCGGCGGCGCCACGGGGGCGATGTTCAACAGCCTGGGGAGAAACCTCTTCCTGGTGGCCCTGTTCGCCGCCGCCACAGCAGCCGCGGGGACCCTGGACTCGCTGTGGCTGGCTCTGGCGGTCGGAGAGGTCATCGGCGGATTCATGATGGCGGCCCATGCCCTGATCGTCCTCCGCTACAAGTGCCCTGCCGCCGCCAATCGATGCTATTAATACCACGCGCGCGATGGACGGGCTGGTACAAATGGCAAAAGTCTGCATAAACATCGCTTGGCCCTACGCCAACGGGACGATCCACCTTGGCCACGTGGCCGGCTCGCTCCTTCCCCCCGACATATTCAGCAGGTACAACCGCCTCATCGGCAACGAGGTGCTCATGGTCGGAGGCTCCGACCAGCACGGCACCCCCATCACGGTGTCCGCTGAGAAGTGCGGGATGACGCCGGAGGCGTATGCGGAGAAGTATCACGAGATCAACAAGAAGGCCATCGAGGACCTCTCCATCGAGTACAGCCTCTTCAACAAGACTCACTGCCCCACCCATTTCGAGGTGGTCCAGGATATATTCGGGGACCTCCTGGCCAAGGGCTACATCTACACCAAGGAGACCGACCAGTACTACTGCCCCAAGTGCGCCAGGTTCCTCCCCGACAGGTACGTGGAGGGCGTCTGCCCCAAATGCGGGGCGGAGAAGACCCGCAGCGACCAGTGCGACGCCTGCGGGGCCACCTTCGAGCCCGGGGACCTCCTGAAGCCCTACTGCACCCTGTGCGGCGGCGTTCCCGAGATCAGGCCCACCGAGCACTTCTTCCTCAGGCTCAGCGCCTTCAGGGATCAGCTCCTGGAGTACGTGTCCTCCAAGGACTACTGGAGGGCAAACGTCAAGGCGTTCACCAAGAACTGGCTGGAGGAGGGCCTCTACGACAGGGCCATCACCAGGGACATGTCCTGGGGAGTGCCCATACCCATGGAGGGATGGGACGGCAAGGTCATCTACGTCTGGTTCGAGGCGGTCATCGGGTACCTGAGCGCGTCCGTGGAGTACTCCAGGATGGTCGGGAAGCCCGACCTCTGGAAGGAGTACTGGCTGGACCCCGAGGTCAGGCACTACTACTTCATCGGGAAGGACAACATCCCGTTCCACTCGATCATCTGGCCTGCCATCCTCATGGGCCTCGGAGGGTACGACCTCCCCTACGACATCCCCGCCAACGAGTACCTCATGATCGGCGGAGGCAAGCTGTCCAAGAGCCGCGGGGGCGCCATCGACGTGCCCAGCGTGCTGGCCGAGTACGACGCGGACCAGATCAGGTACTATCTGTCGGCGAACATGCCGGACACCCACGACTCCGACTTCTCCTGGGAGGACTTCCAGGCCAAGGTCAACAACGAGCTCGTGGCCGCGCTGGGCAACTACTACCACAGGTGCATCAGCTTCACCAAGAAGAACTACGGCGCCGTGCCCGAGCAGGACGACGGGCCGGAGTTCGATGAGGTCACCGTGGAGATCGAGAAGGCCCTGGCCGAGTACAGGGAGTGCCTCTCCAAGTGCGACTTCAAGAAAGGCATCAAGACCGTCATGGACCTGGCCCGCTTCGGGAACAGGTACATCGACACCGCGAAGCCCTGGGCGCTGATAAAAGAGGACAGGACCCGCTGCGGGAAGGCCCTCAGCAACAGCCTCAGGATCGCCAAGGCCCTGGCCGTCATGGCATGGCCGTTCATGCCCAGGTCCTCGGAGAAGGTCTGGGGATTCCTCGGCTACGACAGCAGCCTGGAGTCCGCCGGGCTCGATTCCGCGACCGTCCCCGTTCCCGCGGGCCAGGAGCTCAGGGAGCCCGTGCCCGTGTACAGGAAGGTCGAGCCGAAGCCCGTTCCGGGGGCCGGAGGGGAGCAGAAGCCGGAGAAGAAGGAGCCCAAGCCCGCCGAGGCCCCCGCTGGGCCGTTCGCGATGTTCAGGCGCATGGATCTCCGCGTCGGCACGGTGGTGTCCGTGGAGGACCATCCCGATGCCGAGAAGCTGTTCGTCCTGAAGGTGGACTGCGGCGAGGGGGAGCCCAGGCAGCTGGTCACCAACCTCAAATGGCGCTACTCCGCCGACGAGATGATGGGCAGGAAGCTCATCGTCATCTCCAACCTGAAGCCCGCCAAGTTCCGCGGAGTCCAGTCCATGGGTATGCTCACCGCCGCCGACGACGAGTGCATGGGCGGGGACACCGTCCATCTGCTGGCGCCGTCCTGCGGCATCCCCGACGGGACGAGGCTGGACTGCGGCATCGGGGGCACCAGCAGCCGCATCGAGACCAAGCACGTGGAGCAGGTCGTCATGAAGACCGTCCACGTGAAGGACGGCAAGGCCATGGGCATCGATATGCCCGCGGACGCGCCCGCCGTGGTCATCGCCGTCATCGACGGCGGCGACGTCATGATCCTCGGAGACGGGAAGGGATGCTTCGCCACCATCGACGGCGACATCCGGGACGGTGCGAACGTACTATGAAGGCGGACCTGCACGTCCACACGTGCTACTCCAACGACGGGAGGACCACGATGGAGGAGCTGGTGGAGCACGCCGAGAGGTTCGGGATAGGCTGCATAGCAGTCACCGACCACAACAGCTTCGAGGCGTACGGCCAATTGAAGGACAACGGGCGCGTGATCATAATCCCCGCGGAGGAGGTCTCCTCCGCGGAGGGCCACATCGTCGCGCTGGGGATCGACAGGCTCATCCCCCGCGACAGGTCTATCCAGGAGACCATAGACCTCATCCACGAGGCCGGAGGGTACGCTTTCGCCGCCCACCCCTACCGCTGGTGGTCCGGCCTGGGGGAGAAGAACACCTTGGCATACCCCTTCGACGGCATCGAGGCGAGGAACGGGCGCTCCACGCCGAGCGGCAACAGGAGGTCGCAGAAGCTGGCGGCCCGCATCGGGAAGCCCATCAGCGCCGGAAGCGACGCCCACACGCCCCGCCACATCGGCGAGGGGTACGTGGAGGTCCCGGACGGCCTCGGGACATGGCAGGAGGTCGTCGAGTACATCATGAGCGGGAAGGCTGCGGCGTGCAGCAGCGACAGGCACATCAAGGCCACTTTGAAGTACGGGGTCAAGTCCATCGGCGAGTGGATCCTCCGCGGTTGCAAGAGGATGTAAACCGGCCTCTCAGGAACGGGCAGCGATGAACTCTTCGATATACAGGATGGAGTTCTCCAGCGACTGCCATCGCATCGCAGGAAGCTCAAGGAACCTGAAGACGCCATACTTGTCGAAGAGCCCCACTGTGTCCGGTGCAGACATCCCATGCTTCCGGCGGTACTCTTCGATGCAGCAGATCTTGAACTTCATGATGCTCCAACCGTTCATGGCATCTCCGGTCAGACAAGCTGCCCGTCCAGCTCGTCATCGTATAGCCCGGAGAGGGCCGTCATGCTGCAATGCCATACTTTCGTATTCCCGATGCTGAGGCAACGTAGACTTCGGCGCGTATGAAATTGCAGACGGCCTCGTCCTCCGACCAGTCTTTGGACTCCATGGCATGCTTCGCAACATCTGCGGTCAGCGTCCTTTTGGTGCACTCGAATATTCTCGGCTCCATTGTCATCTCGATATCAATGCAAACTGTTTCTGCATGTCGCACTCCATAT
>CAVHMZ010000161.1:3570-4023 GCA_963637225.1 Segatella hominis | reverse complement strand
GGCCCATCTCGAATGTTATGTTTATCTTCTTGCTCGTATTTCCGAAAACACTGCTTCCAACCTCTGTGACGTTCTTCGGAAAGTTCATCGCAGTTATTCCGGTGCCGCTAAAAGCCTCGTCTCCTATCGTCGTAACACTCTCGGGAAGGCTGATTGCCGTCAGCAAACTACATCCCCTGAATGTCGAACCGAGGGTAGTCAGCTTTGACTCTCCGTCGAAAGTGACGGTTTGCAGCTTATCGTTGAACAGATCGCTTCCCAAAGTAGTAACGTTTGCCGGAATCGCAATATTCTCTACCGCTGCAAGATGGAAGGCCTCGTCTTTTATCTCAGTCAACGATGCCGGAAGCGTGATTGTTTTAAGGTTCGGGCATTTTCCAAAGCTTCCCGCGGGTGACCCTTCTGTTCCAAGGGTCTTGATTACTGATCCCTCTTCGAAATTTATTTCTTGTA
>CAVHMZ010000161.1:0-3498 GCA_963637225.1 Segatella hominis | reverse complement strand
GATTTTGGGAACGTGAAGTTCGTGATTCCTGTTTTAAAAAACGCAACAGATCCGATAGTCTTTATATTCGGGTTATTCTCGAATGATAACGATGTCAGCGCATTACATTCATTGAAGGCACCTCTACCCATGGTTTCAACGGAATTCGGGATTGTGATAGATTCGAGAGATTGGCAATAATAGAATGCAATATCTCTGATTGTTTCCACATTCGAATTCTGCTCGAACGATAACGTTGTTAACGAAGAGCAAAAATAGAAGGCTCCTTTGCCTATTGCGGTGACTTTGCAATCACTGACGGTACTTTTGATTTCTACCGTCGTCGGAGTCCCCTCATATCCCACGACAGTTGCCGTTTTATCCGTTGTGTTGCATTCGTACTTGACTCCATCTATTGTAGTGATGGAAGTTTCGTTCGCCCCCCCCCTCGGCCAAAACAGCCGGCACGCAGAGGGCTATCGCGATTGCCATCGCAATCGCAGCGAGGGCCTTAACCCCCCCCCCCTCGGCGGCATTTTCCGATTTTCAGCCGTCCGGGCGGGAGCGCAAGTTCCCATTTTCATGATTTCTACCCCTTCTGACTCCTCGGAAGACCATCGATGGAATCTCCCGTATCGTCAGTTGGAACATACATCCGACTGACGGCTCTTAAACAGCCGCGAATACTCAACATAAAGCATCGAACGTGAGAGAACGCCTGCCGCACACACGGCGGCGCCCCGAAGAACGCTTGCCCGGACCTCGGTTGAGGAACATCATCATCCTTGCCACGGCGATGCGCACCATGTCCGGGAACGTCCTGCGCCTGTACTCCTCCGGAAGGCACTCCGCAGCGCCTTCCAGCTCCTCTCCGATGAATGCCTCCATCTCCGCGGATGCCTCCTTCGAGTACGCCACCGCGCACAGGTTCATGTCGTCGCGGAGGGAACGGGTGGCGAACGACCCGGACGACGACGCGCAGAAGCGGCCGTCGGCCACCATGACGAACCTGTCCAGGACCTTGTCGGCGAAGAACACCTTCACTCCCGCCATCATCAGCGGGTTGGACGCCGACAGGGAGTTCCACGACTGGTACCAATGGCGCCCCTTGCGGGGAAGCAGGAGCGTCACGTCCGCTCCCGACAGCACGGCCATCTTCAGGGCCGAATATATCTCGTCGTTGGGGGTCAGGTAAGGGGTGATGACCATCAGCCGGCTCTCGGCAGACGACATGATATGCTCGAAGCAGGCCCTCATCGGAGCGTCGTGCCCCGCATCCGGCCCCCCGGCAACCAGCTGCACGTCAGTATTTCCCGCGGCCGCAGGCGCTTCCAGATCGCATTCCGGCTCGGAGCCCGTCGCGAACGCCCAGTCTGCCGAGTAGCGGAGCATGGCCCTATAAGCGGCAGGCCCTTCCACGCGCATGACCGCCCCCTTCCCGATATAAGCGGCCTTCCCGTCGATCGCCAGCATCGACCTCAGGTTGCGGTTCGCCGGGCGCATCCCGAAAATGGCGATGAGCTTGGAGCGGAAGGTGCAGACCTTCGCGCCGGCCTTCCTGAGCTCCCGCGCCCTGCGGGTCCTCCCGAAGCCCGCAGCGGACGTCATGGCCCTCACGTCCAGCCCGCCCCTCGCCCTCTCGGCCATGGCATCCAGCACTTCATCGGGATAGTCCAGCCAGCGGGACATCAGGCAGATGCGCCTCTCCGCCGAGCGGATGTCCGACACCATCTCGTCTGCGCAGCCTTCCGCGGACCAGCTCAGGCGGACATCGTTGCCGCCTGTGCAGATGTCCGCGCCGGCCATGCGGAGGATGCGGGCGTCCCCGGTCATGGCCATATCGGATGCCAGGAGGTCTCTCTCTGCGTCCTCTTTCTTCGAGAATATCCTGTCCGAGATGAGGTTGCATCCGAACAGGAGGTACAGCAGCGGGCCTATGAACGGCACCACCGCCGCGACGGATATCCAGAATATCAGGGCCCGGGGCTCCAGCCTCTCCCTGAAGATGAGCACCGCCAATGTGACGACGTCCAAGACCAGCAGCGGCAGCCACACGGGCTGCACCGCGAAGATGAATCCCAGGAACGGCCTGGTGAGGAAGGTCATGCTCCCTTCACATTCCCCAGAAGGGCTCTTCTTTGCGCTTGATGGCCACGGTCTCTTCCATCGCCATCTTCTCGTCGTCGTTCAGCTCGAGGGACTGGAGCTGCTTGTAGCCGGACTCGATGAGGTCGATGTAGATGACATCGTCCTCGCCGATCTGCCTTCCCACGGTGACCCCTTCTATGGCGATGGCCACTTCCTCCCCCTGCTTGGCCTCTCTCAGGGTGTCCTCGCCGGTGTGGATGCTCTTCAGCCTCCCCGCGTCGCGGCCGTCGGGCAGTATGAGGTTCTCTCCGGGCCTTATCCTTCCCGCCAGGACCCTGACGCCGACGATGGCGGGCTTGCTGGCGCGGAAGACGCAGTTCGGGAGTATCCTGAACTTCGCGGGGAAGGAGAACTCGGACCTCTTGTCGGTGTCGGTCTTCTTCTTGCTGTCCTCCACCCACTCGATGTAATCGTCGATCAGCTGATAAACGATCTGGTTCGTCATCACCTTCAGGTCCTCGTGGCCGGCCAGCTCGGCCTCCGCGTCCTTGGACATGGACACGTTGAACCCCAGGATGACGCTGTTCTTCTTGTCGCCGTAAGCGGCTTCGACGATGTCCCTGCGGGTGATCTCCCCGACGCCGTACTTCCTTATCGGGATGCCGTGGTCCTTGGCCTCGAAGGCCAGGGCCTCCAGCGACCCGATGGCATCCGCCTTGATCGTTATCCCCTTCTCCTGGACCTCGATCTTGATGCTGGTCTCCTCGGCCAGCGCCTTGACCGCGGGATCATTGGGGCCTTTCACAACTATGATCGGGGCTCCGGCGATGACGCCTTCGCAGTTCTGGCAGGATATCTTCACTCCCGCCGCGGCATGCAGCTCCTTCACGGAGTCGAACCTGTCTCTGGGGTCGCGGATCTCGTCCAGCGGCTTGGGCTTGAGGATAGCCTTGACCTTGGTGACCGCCGGCGCCCCTCTGGTCCCCATGGCGACGGTGTCTCCCTTCTTCAGGGTGCCCGAGTAGAGGATCATGTCCAGCGTCTTCCCAAGCCCGCGCTCCTCCTTGATCTCCAGGATGGTCCCCCTTCCGGGGCCCTCGGCCTTCTCCAGCTGCGTCTCCAGGAAGCGCTGGGCCAGCCCGATGAGCACCAGGAGCAGGTCCGGGACCCCTTCGCCTTCCTTGGCGCTTATCGGGACCAATGCGATGGCCTTGGTGAAATCGTCTATCCTGTCGTAGCGGTCTGCAGACAGCCCCTCCTCTGCCAGCTGGGCGATGACTGTGTAGAGCTTGTCGTTGAAGGCGCTGAGCGTGTGCTCCTGCTGGACCTTCTCCGACAGTATGAACGGACGGCCCTCTTCGCTGATCCACCCCTGGATCGTGTCGATCTTGTTCAGGGCGATGACGAACGGCGTCTTGTACTGCCTGAGGA
>CAVHMZ010000160.1:14516-24799 GCA_963637225.1 Segatella hominis | reverse complement strand
ATAGCTGCGATAGCCGTCGTCCGTGTCCGTGTTCTGTCTGCTGTCTTTATCTTCTCGGAAGCGTTCCTGTGCTTTGTTCACGAAGTCCGTGTTTAGTACATCATCAGTTAATTTTATATATTTTGCTGATATCCCGCGTATCGGTATGACGGCCATAGCGGCGGGGTCACACCCGGTCCCATTCCGAACCCGGCAGTAAAGTCCGCCCGCGTATCTGTCTGTACTGTATTGCGCAAGCGTACGGGAACTCAGACACGCTGTCAGCCGCTTCCCCATTCTACCTGGAAGAGCGAGAGCTCCCGACGACCATTCTCCGACAGCCTTTCCTATGGACGGTCTGAAATACCAGCGATAGATTCCCTGTTCCATAGAGGAATCGCAATGGGATTCAGAGATGAAGAGAACATTCCGAAAAGCCCGCTCAACGCCCGGGGCCAGAGATTCGAGACCGTCATGCTCCATGCGGGCCAGGAGCAGGCCGACCCGGCCACGGACTCCCGCGCAGTGCCGATCTACCTGACCACCTCCTACGTTTTCAGGGACTGCGACGATGCCGCCGACAGGTTCGCGCTCAGGAAGAACGGCAACATCTACAGCCGTCTGACCAACAGCACCACCGAGGTGTTCGAGACCAGGATCGCCGCACTCGAAGGCGGGACAGCCGCACTGGCAGTCGCTTCCGGAGCTGCCGCCATCACGTACACGATCAACAACCTGGCCTTCGCCGGCGACCACATCGTCTCCTCCATCTCCATCTACGGAGGGACCATCAACTTCTTCGGCCACACTCTGAAGTCCTACGGAGTGGACTGCACCTTCGTGGATCCCACCCGGCCGGACCCGGTCCAGAACTTCGAGAGGGCGATCAAGGACAACACCAAGGCCGTCTTCGTCGAGACCATCGGCAACCCCAACGCCAACCTGATCGACATCGACGCCCTGGCCGAGATGTGCCACCGCCACGGGGTCCCCCTGGTCGTGGACAACACCTTCGCCACCCCATACCTGTTCAGGCCCCTGGACCACGGCGCGGACATCGTCGTCGAATCCGCCACCAAGTTCATCGGCGGCCACGGCACCGTCCTGGGAGGGGCTGTCATCGAGTCCGGAAGGTTCGACTGGGCCGGCTCCGGCAGGTTCCCCCACATGGTGGACCCCGATCCCAGCTACCACGGGGTCAGCTTTGCCAAGGACATCCCCGGCGCGCCGTTCTGCACCAGGATAAGGGCCATCATCCTCAGGGACATGGGCGCATGCATCTCCCCTGTGAACAGCTTCGTGCTGCTCCAGGGCCTGGAGACCCTCTCCCTCAGGGTCGAGAGGCACGTCTACAACGCCCGGAAGGTGGTGGAGTTCCTGTCCAAGCACCCCAAGGTCGCCAAGGTCAACCACCCCATGCTCCCAGACCACCCGGACCACGCCCTATATGAGAAGTACTTCCCCAACGGCGCCGGCTCGATCTTCACCTTCGAAACCGTCGGCGGAAGGGACGGGGCCAAGCGCTTCGCCGATTCCATGAAGCTCTTCTCCCTGCTCGCCAACGTGGCGGACATGAAGTCGCTGGTCATCCACCCGGCGAGCACCACACACTCCCAGCTCTCCGAGGAGCAGCTTGTGGAGTCCGGCATCATGCCGACCACCGTCAGGCTGTCCATCGGATGCGAGAACATCGACGACATCATCGCCGACCTCGCCCAGGCGCTGGACAAGATCTGAAACCGAAACCTTCAAGGGGGACCCTTTCCGGAAGGGAGGGGTTTCCCGTATTCTCGTGCGGCCGGATGCCGCGACCAACATTTATCATGCCCTTGTGCATACGAACGGCTCGGATAGTATGCCGTTGGAAGCCGTCCGTATGTCGCCTTTGCTCCTGTCGCCGGGAAACCGCCTCGTCGTGATATTCGGGGGAGGCGGAGTGGCTCTGAGGAAGTGCCGCCATTTCGACGGCTTCAGGATCAGAGTGGTTTCTCCCGAGATCCTCCCGGAGCTGGAAGAGCTTGCCGGAGAGGTCGTCAGGGAGGCCGTGTCCCCCGAGACCGCTTCGGCGTTCATGGAAGGCGCCGACATCGTGGTCGCTGCGACTTCCAGCCATGAGCTGAACGACAGCATCCGCGACGTGTCCATGGCCAAGGGGATCATGACGAACTCCGCCCACGGAGGCGGAGACGTCCTGATACCGTCCACGCTCCGCCGCGAGGGCTTCACCGTCACGGTCTCTTCGGAAGGCCGCGTCCCCGCGTTCCCTCCTTATGTGATATCCAAGATAGACGAGCTCCTGGACCCGTCATACGACGCCATGCTGGAGCTGCTGATGGAACTGAGGGCCTGCATCCGCGAAAGGATCCCCGCGCAGCCCGGCAGGGCCGAGTACCTTGCGAAGATACTCGCCGATGAGGGCATCTGGAAGATGCTGGCAGACGGCGACCGCGGTTCCGCTTACGAGAAAGCCATCGGGGAGGTCCCGCAATGATAGTGAGCCTCCACGTGACGCATTCCTCTGCCGGAGGGACCGAAGGGCTCAACGACGTCGTCCCTCTTCTGGAAGAGGAGGTCGGCAAGAGGATCACCGCGGTCCAGAGCATCACGGAGCATGTGATGGTCAGGACCTGCAACCGCTTCGAGGTCTACGCCGCGTGCACGGACGACCGCGCCGTCACGGAGTGTTTCCAATCGACGATCAAGACCGTGGTCCCGTCGTCCAACATCTCCTACGTCCTCGAGGACAGGGAGAGCATCCGCCATCTGTTCAGGGTCGTCTGCGGCCTGGACTCCCTCATTGTGGGGGAGGACCAGATACAGCACCAGGTCAGGGAGTCCTATGCCAAGGCGAAGGACGAGGGCCATGTGGGCCCCATGCTGTCCCGCCTTTTCGACAAGGCGATGATCGTCGGGAAGAGGGTCCGTTCCGAGACCGCCCTGAACAAAGGCGCCGTATCCGTCGGATCCGCATCCGTCGAGCTGGCCGAGGAGCGCCTGGGCGACCTTTCCGGGAAGGCGATCACCATCCTCGGCGCCGGGGACATAGCATCGGTGATCTCCAAGAACCTGGTCGGCAAGAACGTCGGGACTGTCATTGTTTCCAACAGGACCTACAGCCGCGCCATCGAGCTGGCAGATGAACTGGGCGGGAAAGCGGTCAGCATGGCCCGCCTCACGGAAGCGGTGACGGCATCAGACCTCGTCCTGGTCGCCACCGGCGCGCCGCACCACGTGCTCAAGACGGAGCATGTGGGATCCGCCATGAGGCAGCGCCCGGACCGCAAGCTCCTGATCATAGATGTTTCCGTCCCGAGGAACACCGACCCCGCCGTCGCCGAGATCCCCAACGTGGAGCTGGACAGCATGGACTCGCTCCGCTCCATAGCGATGCGCAACGTCCAGCGCAGGAAGGACGAGATCGTCGGAGCGGAGAAGATAATAAGCGAGGAGCTGGCCCGCCTCGCCACCGAGCAGAAGGAGCAGTACGCCAACGACGTGATCCGGAAGCTGGGGATGAAGCTGGCCGAAACCAGGGAGCGCGAGCTGGCCACCGCCGTGTCCAGGGCGGGGCCGGAGTGCTCCGGAGTCCTGGAGGATCTCTCCAGGGCATTGATGAACAAGTTCACGGCCGACCTCTACAAGAACATGAGGGAGGCCTCCCGCGAGGGCCGCACAGACCTGTGCGAGGCCATCGTGGAGCTATTCGGTTTGAGGGATGAACAATGATGATGTATCCAGACATGCGCATGAGAAGGCTCAGGCAGAGCGAGAGGATGAGGAACCTTGTGGCCGAGACAAGGCTGCATCCGGACCAGTTCGTGCTCCCGGTCTTCTTCGACGCGAACATTTCGGAGACCAAGGCCACGGCATCCATGCCGGGAGTGCCCACGCACCCTCTGAAAGGCTACGACAAGATCGCATCGGACATCCAGGACAGCGGAGTGAACTCCGTGCTGGTGTTCGGGATCCCCTCCCACAAGGATCCTGCCGGGACAGGGGCATACGAGAAGGACGGCGTAGTCCAGAAGGCCATCGCCGGGCTGAAGGAGAGCTCCGACATGATGGTCATCGCAGACCTGTGCCTGTGCGAGTACACCGACCACGGCCACTGCGGCATCTTGGACGACGACGGATGCGTCGTCAACGACGAGACGATCGAGCTGTACGGCAAGACCGCCGTCTCCCAGGCGGAGGCGGGAGCGGACATCATCGCCCCCAGCGGGATGATGGACGGCCAGATCGCTGCCATCAGGATGGCCCTGGACGATGCCGGCTTCCAGAACGTCCCCGTAATGGCGTACAGCGCCAAGTTCTACAGCGCCTATTACGGGCCGTTCAGGGACGTGGCCGAGTCCGCGCCGGGAAAAGGCAACCGCGCCGGCTACCAGATGCCCTGCGGCAACAGGCTCGAGGCCATGAGGGAGATCGAGCTCGACGTGGCCGAAGGCGCCGACATGATAATGGTCAAGCCCGCAGGACCGTACCTTGACATCATCCGCGAGGCGAGGGACAGGTTCGACCTCCCCCTGGCGGCATATCAGGTGTCCGGAGAGTACGCCATGATCAAGGCCGGGGCCGCCATCGGGTGGATCGACGGCGACAGGGTCATGATGGAGTCCCTCTTGGGGATAAAGAGGGCCGGAGCCGACATCATAATCACCTACTTCGCGGAGGAAGCCGCGAGGATGCTCTGATACCATGGACCGTTCCCAGGAGCTGTACTCCGAATCGTCCAAGCTGTCGCCCGGAGGAGTATCGAGCCCGGTCAGGGCCTTCAAGCCCTATCCCCTGTTCATGAAGGAGGCATCCGGATGCCGTATAACCGATGCAGACGGCAAGAGCTACATCGACCTGTGCATGGCCTACGGCCCCCTGATAGCAGGGCATGCCTGCCCCGCTGTTTTGGACGCCGCCAGGGGCCAGCTGGCCAGGGGTACAGTGTTCGGAGCGCCTTCAGAGCAGGAGCTGGCGCTCATCGAGAGGATCCATTCCGAGGTGCCTTCGGCGGAGATGGTCAGGCTGGCCTGCTCCGGGACGGAGGCGACCATGCACGCGATCCGCACCGCCAGGGGGTTCGCCGGGAAGGACGGCATAGTCAAGATGTACGGAGGCTTTCACGGAGCCCACGACTCCGTCCTCGTCAAAGCCGGGAGCGGCTCTGCCGAAGGCGTTCCGTCTTCCAAAGGAGTGCCTGCGGAAACCGCCAAGCACACCCATGTGGTGGAGTATAACGATGCGCAGGCCATGTCCGACCTGCTGGAGAAGCAGAAGGACATCGCATGCGTGATTATGGAGCCCGTCCTCGGGAACGTGGGGATGGTCCCGCCGTCCAAGGGATACCTGGACGAAGTGAGGAAGATCGCATCCGAGAACGATGCCGTTCTCATTTTCGATGAGGTCATCATGGGATTCAGGGCCTCCAGCGGAGGAGCCCAGAAGCTGTTCGGAGTCACCCCTGACATGACCACCATGGGCAAGATCATCGGCGGGGGGTTCGCCGCCGGCGCGTTCATGGGGAAAGAGGAGATAATGTCCAACGTGGCCCCGCAGGGGCCCGTCTACGCGGCGGGGACCTTCGCAGGGAACCCCGTGTCGGCGGCAGCCGGGCTGGCGCAGATCGACCTGATGCGCAGGGACGGCAATTATTCCAAGGTCGAAAGATGGACCTCCGAGCTGACGGATTCCATCAGGGAGTCCATGGAGGACTCCAATGTCCCCGGCTGCGTGAACTCGCTGGCGTCCATGTTCGCCGTCTACTTCGGCCCGACCGAAGTGACCAACGGGACGCAGGCGGAGGCCACCGACCGCACCATGTTCGACAGGATGTTCAGGTACATGCTGGAGCACGGAGTGTACCTCCCGCCCTCCGCTCTCGAAGTGGACTTCATGTCCCTCGCTCATGACAGCGAAGCCGTCGCAGAGCTGTCCGAAGCGTTCAAAGGGTTCTTCTCCGAGGTGAAGAATGGATGAAGGTAGGCACACGCGAGAGCAAGCTGGCCATGCGCCAGACCGAGATCTTCTGCGAGAGGATGGCGCAGGCCAACCCGGACGTGGAATGCGAGGTCATCGGCATGAAGGCCCTCGGAGACATAGACCTGAAATCTCCGTTGGACCGGATGTCCGCCACCGGCGCTTTCGTCAGGGAGCTGGACGAGGCCATACTGAACGGCAGCATCGACTGCTCCGTCAACTCGCTCAAGGACATCCCGATAGACATGGACAGGAGGCTTAGGATCGCCGCCATGTTCCTCAGGGACTCGCCGGAGGACGTGATCCTCCCGTGCCCTCTGGAGGGCCTCCCGAAGGGGGCCAAGGTCGGGACCTCGTCTGTCAGGAGGGTGGAGATGCTGAAAGAGGCCCGCCCGGACCTGGAGATCGTCCCCCTGAGGGGGAACATCCACACCCGCCTGGACCGCCTTGACAAGGGCGACTTCGACGCCATCGTGCTGGCGAAGGCCGGATTGGACCGCATGGGGATAGACAGGCCCATGGCCGTCCTCGACAAGGAGAGGTTCATCCCCGCTCCGGCGCAGGGAGTCATAGCGGTGGAGTGCAGGGCCGACGACGAGGAGACGGCGAAGGCCATCCGTAAGCTGGATGACAGGAGCGCCAGGATCGCGGTCGGCGCAGAAAGGGGGATAATGAAGCTCATGGGAGCCGGATGCTCGTCGCCCGTGGGGATACACGCCGAAGTAGAGGGCATGGAAGTCCATGTCACGGCGGTGTCCTACGGATATTCGGAACAGCCGAGAAGGGTCGACACGATGCTCCCGGTCGATTACGTGATGGACAATCTGCTGGACATCGCGGAGTACCTTACAGGGAAGAGGGACAGGATATGACAGGAAAGGTCTATTTGGTAGGCGCCGGGCCCGGAGACCCGGGGCTGTTCACGATCAAGGGGCTGGAGCTGCTGAGGTCTGCGGACATCGTCATGTACGACGCGCTGGCGAACCCGGAGCTGCTGAAGGAATGCAAGGAAGGGGCGGAGCTCATCGACGCCGGCAAGAGGGCGAGGGACCACCACCTCAGCCAGTGGCAGACCAACGAGCTGCTGGTGGAGAAGGCGAAAGAGGGGAAGGTCGTCGTGCGCCTCAAGGGCGGAGACCCGTTCCTCTTCGGCCGCGGCGCCGAGGAAGCGGAGGAGCTGAGGAAGGCGGGCGCGGAAGTGCACGTCGTGCCCGGAGTCTCGTCTTCCATCTCGGTCCCGGAGCTGGCGGGGATCCCCGTCACGCACAGGGACCATGCATCGCTGGTGACGTTCATAACCGGCCACGAGAAGGCCGACAGGGAGACGGACAGGATCGACTGGAAGTCCCTGGTCTCCGGGCACGGGACCCTGGTCATCATGATGGGACTCGGCAACGCAGGGACGATTTCGAAGGAGCTGATCGCAGGCGGGATGTCCCCCGACATACCCGCGGCGGTGATCTCCAAAGGATCCACTCCGGATCAGAAGGTGGCCGTGACCAAGGTCTCGGACCTGGAATCGGCTATCAGGGAGAACTCGATAGAGCCTCCGGGGATAATCGTCGTCGGCGAGGTCGCCAAGATGCGCGACGTCCTGGGGGACATGGCATGACCGTCTTAGGGTTCACCCGCCCGAAAGACAGGATCAAGGATTCTGTCAAAGAGGCAGAGGGCATGGGGTTCGCCGTCATGGCGGCTCCGTCCCTTGAGATCTTCCCCGGGGACGACTCGGAGTTCGAGAAGCTGTCCTCCTCCCTCAGCGAAGGGTGCATAGCCGTGTTCGGATCCGCCACGGCGGTGGACCAATGCCAGAAGCGCTACGGAGATGCCCTGAAAGGGATGTTCGAGAAAGTCCGCATCGTGTCCATCGGCCCGGCCACAACGAAGAAGCTGGAGTCCGCCGGATTGAAGGCGGATTCCGTTCCGGAGGACTACTCGTCCTACGGGCTGGTAGACCTGCTGAAAGCCGATGTCTCAGGCAGGAGGGTCGTCCTGATCAGGTCGGACAGCGGCTCTGACGTGCTGGCCGACGGCTTGGAGGAAGCAGGTGCGGACCTGGTCACGGTTGCGGTATATAAGCTGAAGGATGTGGGGATGCGTCCTGAGATTCTTCACATGCACTACTCAATCAAGAGCGGTCGCATGGACGTCATGGCCTTCACCTCCCCCAAGTCGGCATCCACGTTCATCGAGGGGCTGGAGAAGCACTTCGGGAAGGAGCAGGGAGACGCCTATCTCAGGCAGGTGCGCATCGCCGCCATCGGCAGGCCCACCGCGGAGAGGCTCGAATCGCTCGGTTTCAAGCCAGACATCATGCCTGCGGAAACCACTTTCCACGATATGCTCCAGGCGATAAAGGATGCCTGCTGAGCATAGGCCTCTGGCCTGCGCATCCGTCCGATGCGCCGGGCCTCAGGCATCGTACTCTTCCATGATGACAGTGGGCTGCTTTCCTCTGAAGCTCAGTCCGTAGAGGATGCACTTGCCATCCATCTCGCTGTAGTATTCCTTCTCATGGATCTGCCGAAGAGCCGCTTTCGCGAGGTCTTCCATGCTCATCCCCGCGTTCTTCTTGTTGCGGCGCTTGACCTCGATGATCACATTGGCCCCTGTGCCGTGCAGCCTCTTCATGCGGATGTCGTAATACCCCTCGCCGGCCTCGCGGTCGGCCTTTATCTCGAACCTCCCCGCGGAATTGGCCATCAGGCCTGCGATGAACGACTGGTAGGAATGCTCGCTGTCGAGTATGCGGTTGCTGAGGATGGGCATCAGCAGCTTCAGGTTCGCCGTGATGCTCCCGACATCCCCGGTCTCAACAGCATCCACGAAGTCGAGGACGGTGGCATTGGCGCCCAGCTCGGTTCTGTCGATGATCTGCCTGGCGAACGTCCTGTACATCTCCTTGTTAGGTATCGACAGGTCGTACTTGGTTCCGTTGGGGACGGCATTGAGGTAGCCTGCGGCCACCATTATGGAGTATATGGAGTTCTTGAACATCCTAAGGTCGCCATATGCGATTTCCCTGTCGATGCCTGTCGTGACGGTGCCTCCGGAGCAGAGGGCCTTGAGGTCGTTCCAGGCATCTTTGTTCCTGGCGCGGAGCAGATCCCATATTATGGCATTGTCGCTGGTGCCGGCCCAGTGAGGCGTTGCCTCGAAGCCCGTGGCCACATACATCAGGATGGACCAGGGATTGTAGACGTCGGCGTTCCCGAAGCGGTATCCGTCGTACCAATCCTGTGCTTCGGCCAGCTTCTCCGGATGATCGTTGTCTGAGAGGATCTTCTCCACCTCGGCCTGGGTGAATCCGAACATCTCGTCGTACTGCGCGGAGAGCACGTCGTAGACTCTGAAGTTGTTCACGCCTGAGAAGATGCTCTCCTTCGAGATCCTCGTGACGCCGGTCAAGACCGCAAAGTGCATGTAATCATTGCTCTTTAGTGCTGTGCTCAGGAAAGTCCTCATGAAGTCCATTATGGCTTTGTGCTCTTTCGGATCGCCATACGATCTGTTCATGATGTTGTCGTATTCGTCTATCAGAACAATCGGGGCTTTGCCGTAATGATCGGTGAGCATCTTGCACAGATGCAGCAGGCACGAATCCATGCTGGCCGGATCCATCTCGCGGCCGCGGACCGCGTTGTAATAGTCTATGTCTTCAGGATCGAGCTTGTCTGAGGTCCTGAGCACTGTGAAGTTCCCGTAGAGGAAAGATGCCACATCGACGAAGCGGCGTAGGAAGTTGTCATACGTTCCGTTGCCCAGATCCTTGAGGCTGACGAACACTACGACGTTATTGTTCTTCTCAGGGTCGTCCGGGCGGAGATCTGCGATCTTCAGGCCGGAGAAACGGTCCCTCTCGCCGGCATATCTGATGTTGAGATAGGAGTCCAGCATGCTCATGCTCAGGGATTTCCCGAACCTGCGGGGACGCGTGAACAGCTTGACCTTGGACTTGTCTTTGAGGACCAGGTCTATCAGGGGAGATTTGTCTACGTAATACAGATCAAGATCCCGCAGCTCCCTGAAGTTGTCGTATCCGATCGGCATCTCTTCCATGATCTCGTCCTAATCTGCCATATGCGTTGCCTCCTTTTTATACATCCCATCGCCGTCGGTGTTCGGCTGTGCGCAATATGGGGCATGGCATACTAGTATATCAACTGCTGTTTGTAATGATTGTAATGTTTGAAACGTCAGACACGCCTGTAAATTCGGAGCAGGAACTGAGGCGGACAGGGGTAAGGATGCAGATTGCAGGAACGGATCGGTTCCACTGCGTCCTGCGTGCATGTGTCGCGGCACGGCCGATGCACATGGACGATCGCAGTAGA
>CAVHMZ010000160.1:12259-14448 GCA_963637225.1 Segatella hominis | reverse complement strand
CAGTAGACCTGCGCGTTCTTCCCTTTCATGACCTGGACGGCGGACTGCCAGTTGATGATGGGCAGCTCGTCGGACATCAGGAACCTGACCTTCGATCCGTCAGCGGTCATCCTGTCGAAGTAGGCTTTCAGCTCTCCGGGCATGTCGATCCGGTTGTCGCTGAGGACCTCGCGGTCCAGGATGATCACTTTCGCGTCAGGCTCCTCCTTCTTTATCGTCGATTCCACCATCTCCACGAGGGCCATCAGCCCGTCAGTGCGGAGCCCCGCGATGATGTTCAATTCGGGGTCGGTGACGAACTGCTGGAGCTTGTCTCTGGGATCGCTCTCCATCGGGCATGCATAGACCATACCTGCGGACTCTCCTGCAGGATATATGATGGTTTCCAGCCGGCTCACGTATTCTCTTGGGTGAGGTCAAAGAACACGTTCCGCGTGCCGTCGAACGTGATCTCGATATACGCTCCCAAGTGGTTCGCTGACAGCGTGTGTCCCGTGTCTCCTCTGATGTTCAGCGTCACAATGAAGGTGGCGGTTATAGGGAAGCCGTCTATGGCGTACTCGACATGGTTGTCGTCGATCTTCGTCCACCACCCTCCGGGGATCTTCGGGTCTATCCGGATTGTGATGCTCCCGCTGGACGGCAGCTCGATATCGTCCCCGAAATGCAGCAGATTGCCGTTGTGGTAGAGATCGAAATCGGTCGTGCGGGGGTAGACTGAGAGGGTCTTCTTGTCAAACTGCCCTTGGCAATCGTTATCCTCTTTCTCGCCCGGGCTCAGCAGGAAGTAGGATGTCGCCAGCGCGACGACGATCGCCACGACGCATATTGCAGCCATCGTTTTAGTGTTCAGGAGGGATTGTCGGTAAGAAGGTAGTTAAAGCTTAGCACGTGTTGCATCCGTTTCTCCGAAATATCCGTGAAACGCGAAATAAGGGCTCCGGACCCCTGCCCCGAAGATCCGGGACGGGGGCCGGGAGGGTTGTCAGGTCACGCCCACTGGGCGTAAAGCAAGACGTATCCGTAATAGTCGATGGTGTCGCCGGGCTTGTATGTCGTACCGGAGCCGTCCTTCGCTGTGTTCCAGGAAACGAAGGTCTTTCCAGTCTCGGTGAACATGTTCTCCGCGACCGTGCTGCTCTTGATGGTCTCGTGGCCGCCCACTCCGCTGATGTTGATCATATAACTGACCCCAGCCGGAAGGGTTGTTCCAGCGTTGTAATTCGCGTTCAGAGTGATGTCTCCCGAACCCGTGCAGGTTATGGTGATCGTCCCTGTCGATCCGTCTGTGGCCAGCTTCGAACTGGCGTTCCCTGTAAGAGCGAATGAGATGTACGGGTGGCTGACCTTCTCTCCGTTGATCGTCCTGTACTCGAACTTCCCATCACCCATCGCAACCATTTTCCCGCCAGTAGAGGCGGTGGTCACGGTGAGCGAGATCTCGTTGGATGAGAACTTTATCTGCTCCATGGAGTCGAGGACTTTTCCGTTATACGACACACTGAACGAACCTGTTCCGGCCAACGCGTTGTACATCAGGATGTGGCTGTTCGTGTCCCAGATGGCATACAGCCTGACGGATGTGCCGTCCTTGTAATCGATTTTATCGCCGGGCTGGTATTTGGTGCCGGAGCCGTCGGCCTTAGTGTTCCATGAGTCGAAAAGCGCTCCTTCTTTCTTGAAGAAGTTCTCGGAAACCTTGTGCGAAGTAATTGCGTAAACATCCTTGCCGTCCCAGGTCCCGCCGTTCCCATAGTAGTTGACTCCGTCGGTGACCTCATCATGATTGTCGTTGCCCTTGAGGCTGAAGGCGATCGCAACGGCTGCGATGACCACAACCGCCACGACAACGACTATCGCAAGCGATTTGGTGTTCATAATCATGTATCGGCTCTATGGGTATAAATCCGTGCTGGCAGAATGCAGCGGTCAGAACATACAACATGTTGCGCGGTTTGAGCATGGGATCTCGGGCGGAGATTCGCAAATGTACAGAAAACAGCAATTCCTACTGGGATTTTGTCCAGTCGGAGAACGTAAAATCAAAGGAGTTGCATCCGTCGTAGTGTATCATTATATACCCGGTAGTTCAATTAACGACTCATGTCATTCTTCGACAAAACTGAAACAGTCGGCTGGATGATTGTCGTCATCGGTATCCTGAGCATAATCAGGGCTGTGGCCAATGC
>CAVHMZ010000160.1:7790-12249 GCA_963637225.1 Segatella hominis | reverse complement strand
ATTGTAATCTCTATCGGATACATCATCGGTGCTGTCATCCTCTTCCTGTTCGGGAACAAGGTTCGCGTGGGCTCCGTGTCGAGCAAGCTCGACATCGTGGCTGGATACGTTCAGACCATGGGACTTATGACCGTTGTTTCGTCCTTATTCGTCATTGTCGGCGGAGCAGTCATGGGCACTGACACTGGCAAGGCCCTTGCGGTCGGAGGAGTCGTGCTCCTGATTTTCGGTGCAGTCATCATGTACATCGGAAAGTCCATCAACAACGGGAAGAGCAAGACCGGGATCCTTTGGATCATCCTTGTCATCCTGTTCTTCCTGTGCATGGTCGGAAGCCTCCTCTCCATCGGAGGAAGTGTCGTTCAGATCCTCCAGGCCATCTGCGGCTTCATCATGTACCTGTTCATCTTCGTCTTCCTGTTCGACAGGGAAGTCAAGAACGCAATGGTCTGATCGTCCAGACAGCGACGGTAAACCTTTTACCCAAACCCTTTCCTTTCCGTTTCTATGCCCGATTTCGATGCCGTCGCGCTCCGCGAACGCGTGTCGCGTTTCCTGTCCGATGAATCGTCCGGCACGGTCCTGGGCCCAGGCGCATGCCCCGTTCCGACATCGTGGGCTTCGTCCGCGGCATCATCGGCGAGGAGGGCCTTTCAGACAGGTTCATCGTCCTAGACCACTGGTCCGAGATCTCTCCCGCCATCGTCCCGGACGGCCGTCATGTCCTCTTCGGGCAGGATCTCTGCCATCAGGTCCCGGCCGTCGTGAGGCTCCGCAACGATGCATCTCCGGGGGGAGATGCGTGCCTCTGCCTGCGTCACTTATATCAACGATGATGCCAGATTCCGTATCGGTGACTTCAATGGAAGTGACAATAGAGAAGTTCAACCCATGGAAGGATTCCCTCATAACGGGGATCTTCATGGTGCTCCTGGGCATACTCATCATAGTACTCCAGAGCGATGCGCTCAAATGGATCCTCATAATCGGAGGGATCCTGTGCATCATCTCCGGAGCGGTGATGATATACAATGCCATGAGCACCAAGTTCCGCCCGACCCTGGTCATGGGCGCGATCCTGGTGGTGCTCGGAATAGCGTTGATAGTGCTGACCAGCCTTGTCGAGGACATACTGATGATCCTCCTGGCGCTCGGTCTGATCGTCATGGGGATCGTGTCCCTGTTCGGAACGGGGAGCGGCTTCGCCGTGGCGAAAGGCTCCAAGGTCATCTCGATCCTCGTTGGCGTGCTGCTCATCATCGTCGGCGCCTACGCGCTGATGAACAGGGATGCGACCGAGGACATCGTGATGATCATCATCGGTGCGCTCGTCCTCGTGTCCGGGATCCTGGAGCTGGTGGAGTGCTACCAGCTCAAGAAAGTTTCGGCCTGAGATTCTTAAACTTTTGAAAAACAATGCCCGGCATCCGTCATGGGTGCCGGGCAGCACCGGTCATTTCTGGCCGGTGATCTTTATGATGTGGTATCCGAAGTCGGTCTTGACCGGCCCTACCACGTCTCCGGTCTTCCCGTTGAAGCATGCCTGCTCGAACTCGGGGACCATGTCGCCCTTCCCGAACCATCCCAGGTTCCCGCCCTTGGACTTGGAGGGGCATTTGGAGAACCTCTTGGCCAGCTCGGCGAAGTCCTCTCCCTTGGCAAGGCGCTCCATGATCTTCTGCGCGTCCTTCTCGTTGCCCACCAGGATGTGGCAGGCGCTGACAGATTTCACCATGCCCGCCTCATGGGCGAAGGCGTGATAAGCGTTGCCCATGCGGCCTCTGTCGATACCCTAATTATGGGACTTTGCATACCCTGATGCATGAAAGGGATGAACAAGGCGGTCGTCGCGATCGTCTTAGGAATTGCACTCGTCTACGGGGCGCTGTCGCTGATGCTCACGGCGCAGCACCTGCTCGACGCGGGGGAGGTCTCGCTCTTCCTGTTCCTGCCCCGCGGGGAGGAGCTGGGGATCGACTTGGCCGGATACATCGGGCCGGTCGTGGACCTCTACTCGTCGTTCATCGATACTGTCGTCGGACATATCGCCGAGGATGCGGATATGTCCAAGAACGTCTCGCTCGCGATGATCGTCATCGGCTTCGCTCTGTCCGCCGCGGGCTTCGCCGCCCGCCCGACGCTGGACTGCACCGGGAGCGACGAGAACCCTGTCCAGTACCTCTGGACCCACAGGCCGAACGCTTTCGTCAAGTGCCTGTCCGCCCCCTGGGGGCTCATCACCGGGGCATGGTCCAGGCACAAGGCCCTCGTCGTCGTCCCCATCTTGCTCCTTCCGCTCTATGCGGTCTGGGCGGTCATGCTGGCGATCTTCCTCGTCGTTCCGTTCCTGGTCGTCCGCATCGCCGTGGGCGCCAGGATCTCGTCCGCCGCCAAGAAGGAGAAGCGGAGATATGAGGAATCCACGCACCATGCCGTCTGCCCCAAGTGCAAAAGGAGCTTCGACCGCCCCAAGGTCAGATGCAAGTGCGGGCTCGACATCAAGTACCCAGTCCCGAGCATCTACGGCTACAAGGTGCAGTACTGCAACAAGGGGCACGAGATACCCTGCACAGCAGGCGCAAGGTCCTCCCTCAGGACGATCTGCCCTCACTGCGGGTCGGACATCGAGACCAGGGAGGCCCCGTCCATCCCCATCGCCCTGGTGGGCGCCGTCGGAGCCGGGAAGACCACTCTCATGCTCTCGGCGGTGGATGAGATAACGAAAGCCGCCAGGTCCAGGGATGTCACGGTAGAGGCGATGTCCCCCGGGATATCCAAGCAGGCCATCGCCGCCAAGGCATACGCGCCCAAGACACCCTCGGGGGAGCTGGACTCGGAGTCCCTTTTCGTAAGGTCCATGAAGGTCCCTGAAGTGCAGATCCTGTTCAACGACATCTCCGGACACGAGTTCGAACCGAAGGAGGGGAAGGTCCTGTTCGAGGAGTACTACAACTACACCTCGGGGATACTTTTCGTCTACGATCCGATGTCCTTCGGGAGGCAGAGGGTCCAGACCCCCCAGGACGTCTTCGACTCGTTCATGTACATGTTCAACACGATAAAGGGCGACGGCCCCGGCCTCGTGCACACCATGCCGCTGGCCATCGTGGCCTCGAAGAGGTCCATGACCGGCTTGTCGGACAAGGATGTGAAGGGCAACCTGGAATCCAACGGCCAGATAGGCTTCGTGAAAGTGGCGGAATCGCTGTTCACCAATGTCAGGTACTTCTCCGTGGAGTCCCTGGGCGACAGCACCTGCGCGGCTGCGCCTGTGTGGTGGATAGTCTACAACACCGATCCGGACCTGGCCTCCGCCGTCCCTATCAGCCCGAAAGGGTGAGCCAATCGCCCGGGTCGCGGCCGTCCCGGGCTCGCTTCCTCTTCTTCATGTCGGAATATCCGATGCACTTCTCGAGGAACGATGCCGCCGACCTCGGGTCGGAATAATAGTAGAGATGCGGGAACCCTGCCAGAAGCGTGCCCGTGTCGTGCATGCACCTGTAGCGGCGGCCGTTGGTCTTGACCGCCTCCCAGTCTCCGCCGCAGTCGTCGCTGTCCCAATAGTGGAACTCGTGCCCTCTGATGCCCGTGGCCGAGGGCATCATGCCCTTCTCGGAAGGAGCGAACGAGGCGTAGCCGAACCTGGTGAGCCTGCCTGCGTTGGCCACCTTCCCGGGTATGGCACCGCACATCCTGTGCATCCTCCCCTCGGAGTCCTCCATCTCCTCATGGAGGTACATGAACCCGCCGCATTCCGCGATGCAGGGCATCCCTTCCGCGATCTTCTGCTTTATCTCGGACATCATCGTCCTGTTCGCCTCCAGCCTGTCGGCGTGGAGCTCCGGATAGCCCCCTGAAAGGACTATGCCGTCCACATCCGGAAGGCGGGCATCGCTCAGGGGCGAGAACCTGACGATCTCGGCCCCGCACCTCTCGAGCAGCTCGATGTTGTCCTCGTATGCGAAGCAGAACGCTTCGTCGTCGGCGAAGCCGACCCGGACCTTCCCGGATGCGGGGACCACATCCGGGGCATGGTACTCCATGTCCGGAGCGCCCTCTGCCATCTCGATGAGCAGATCGATGTCCAGAGTCCCTTCCAGGACTTCTGCCAGCCTGTTCAGCTTGTCCTTCAGCTCGGCGATTTCCGACGGGAGCACCAGCCCCAGGTGCCTGCTCTCCAGAACCAGGTCCGAGACCTTCGGTATGCAGCCGACCGGCTCCACGCCCATCTCCCTGACTGCATCCTTCAGCGAGAGGAACACCTTCTCGCTCATGTTGTTGAATATGACGCCCTTGATGTTGTTCTCCCTGAAATCCAGGAAGCCTTTCAGCATCGCAAGGGCGGAGATGCTCGTGCCCCTGCAGTTCAGCAGCAGGACCACGGGGATGCCGAGCTTCTGCGACACGTCGTAGGAGCTGGCCTCGGTGCTGTCCACGGCAATGCCGTCGTAGAACCCCA
>CAVHMZ010000160.1:0-7780 GCA_963637225.1 Segatella hominis | reverse complement strand
GGGTCGATGTAGTCCGGTCCGCATTTGAACGATGCCACTTCCATCCCGCGGTTGACCAGGGCCTGCAGGATGCCGCAGGTGGCCAGGGTCTTCCCGGAGCCGCTGGCGGGAGCCGCGATCATGAACCTCGGAAGGCTCATCCCTTCCTCACCGCCGCTATGCACACGGGGTTCTGGGCGGTCATCAGATGGTACCTTCCCAGCTTCCTCGCCCTGGAGACGTTGATGTTCGTGATATCCTCTTCCGCGAACCCCAGCTTCCTGCAGACCTCCATGGTTTCGGCCATCGTCTCGATGGTGACCGAGTTGATCACGATCCTCACGTCCGGATTCTTGTCCAGCAGGCATTGGACGATATGCTCCAGGTTGCCCGACGACCCTCCGATGAACGCATGCGTGGGGGCAGGGAGATCCGCCAGGGCCTCCGGGGCCAGCCCTCTGACGACCTGGAGGTTGCTCGCCTTGAACTTCCTCTTGTTGACCTCTATCAGGTCTGCGGCGGCACCCTCTTTCTCAATGGCGTACACCATGCCGTTGTAGGCGGCGAGAGCCATCTCCACCGACACCGATCCCGTCCCGGCGCCGACATCATACACTATCGAATCGGGGGAAAGCTTCAGCTTCGCGACGGACAGGGACCTGACCTCGCTCTTGGTCATGGGGGCGTCGCCTCTGACGAACTCTTCATCGGGGATGCCTATCGGGTTCCTGGTGTCCGGGGACGGGTTGATTATCAGCGCGACGCACAGGTCTCCGAACTCCCTCCCGGCGAGTTCGGAAGGCTTCCCGGAGGCCATGCCCTCTTCGGGATACCCGAAGCTCCACCCAACATGGACGGTTACATGGTCCAGCCCGTATTCCGCCAGCTCCCTGCACATCTCCTGCACGGACTCCGTGGCCGTCAGGAGGGTGAAGACCTTCCCATGGGTGTTGACCAGGTTGACCAGGTTGGCGGACCTGCCGTGGGCGCTGGTGAGGAACGCGTCCTGCCATGGGACTCCGGCCTTCGCGCACATATACACCGGCGCCGAGATCCCGGGCTCCACATGCACGTCGTAGACGTCCCTGTCTATCGACTCCAGGAGCTTCTTGGCCCCGCTGTAGAACCCGACGTCCCCGGAAAGGAGGACTGCGGCCCTCTTCAGGTCCGGGCGGGAGGCCAGGAACTCCAAGGTCTCCTTGGGGCGGTACTCTACGAGCGTCTCCTTGCCCGCCGGCCCGATGGACTCCACCATCCTCTCTGCGCCAATCACGACATCAGCGTCCATCGCCCTGGCCCGGGCCTTCTGCGTCAGATCTCCCGGCCCCATCCCGATGCCGATGAGGGAGATGCTCCTCTTCTCGGACGGGACGGCCGTCTTCAAAGGCTGTATCCTGAATCTCTCCGCCAGCAGGGACACGGCCTCGGCGTATCCGATGCCGCGGTCCTCAGGCCTAGCCACGAGGACCACCTTCGCTCCTGCCCTCCTTGCGGCGCGGACCTTCTCCATGAAGCCTCCGGCGGCGCCGGAGTCCTTGGTGACAATGAACGATGCCCCTGTCTGGAGCAGGGCAGCGTAGTTGGACTCTTCGGAAAAGGGCCCCTGGGCGCAGATAAGGTTCTTCCCCTCGAACCCCAGCGAGACGCATTTCTGCATGGAGTCCATGGTCGAGAGCACCCTGGCCACGACCCGGTCCCTGTAACCGGGGATGCGGGCGTACTCCTCGATCTCCTTGGAGCCCGTGGCCGCCAGAACCCTGCCTTCGACGGTGCACAGGTAGTCGACGGCATCCTTCACGGATGCCACCGGGATGACATCGCCGCCTTCGATGGCGGATCTGCCTCTCACGACCCTGATGAGGTCCGTGCTCGTAGCCTCGCAGGCCTGGCGGATGTGCTCTGTTATCCTGGATGCGTAAGGGTGGGTGGCGTCGATGACCGTCCCGATCCCCTTGGACCGGATCTCCTCGGCGATGCCTTCCGCGCCGCCGCAGCTCCCCACGCCCACTTCCATCCCGTTCTTCTTGTCCATGACCTCCGCCCCGTACTCCGTCGCCACCCTCACGTGGACGTCCAGTCCCGCGGACGAGAGCCAATCGGAGAGCGTCCTGCCCTCCGTAGTCCCTGAGAAAACAAGTATCCCGCTCATTTCAACCGAACCTCGGTATGATCTTCATCTTGCACACTGCCAGCGTCATCCCGTCTTCTGAGGTCTTCCGCAGGATGAAGTCCGTGCCGCCGGAGGCCATGGCCGCCGAGCGCTCGCAGACGCAGTCTACGGACGTGACGGACCTGACGAACCCGGAGGAGGAGAACTCCCCTTCCAGGGAGTTCAGCTCTTCCGACGTGTAGAACGCCGCAGGGCATCCGAGGGACGATGCCAGATCCAGGATCGCCTTCTCGTCCTTCTTCAGGTCTATGCTGGCGACCGTTCCGGCCCGTTCCGGAGCGATGCCGAGCTCCGACAGCTTCCTCATGACGAACCCTTTCAGCTTCTCCGGGCCCGTGCCCCTCTTGCATCCGATGCCCAGCGCGATGTCCATGGGGACGAGGCCGAGCGTCGAATCGAAGGGCTTCTTCCGGGGGTCGGGGGATATGCATATCCCGAACTCCCCCGAGCCGCAGACTGTGAGCCCTTCGGGGATCTTCCCGGAGAGCCCGATGTCCGAGCACAGCCCTATGAACCTCCCGTCCAGTATCCTGGAGGAGGCGTCCTTGGCCCTCGCCAGGGACATTATCCTCAGCTTGTTCAGCGTGGCGAAGGTGTCCACTGAGAACATTCCGTTCAGGTCCGTGGCCGTGGTGATTATGGGCTCCGACCCGATCCCGGCGGCGATCCTCTCGGCCAGGGCGTTGCATCCGCCGATGTGCCCGGAAAGGAGGGCGACCGTCCATCTGCCCAGCTCGTCCAGGCATACCACGGCGGGATCCCTGTCCTTCCTCTTCACGTAAGGGGCGATGTACCTGACGGCTATCCCGATGGCCCCGACGAACACGATCGCATCGCATTCCTCGAAGGACCTCCCTGTCCAATCGCTCGTTTTGCCCTGGATCGCTTCCAGCCCCAGGTTGTCGGAGGATGTCTTGGAGAACAGCCTCACATCCTCTCCTGCCAGCGCGTTCCTCACCCTCATCGCGGTCCTGCAGCCGTTTGTGGAGAACGCCACGACGTTGATCCTCATCTTCCCTGCCTCCTTATCTCGTCTATCATCCCGTCCGCCAATGATGTCTTCCCCAGCAATCCGTACTTGGACGAGAACATCACCGCCGAGGTGCGGACCGCTCCGCCGGTGCGGTGGCCCATGTAGTACTCGATCTTGTCCATCAGGAGCTTCGACACCGCTTTCACGAGCCCCGCTTCGGATATTATGTCCAGGGCATCGTCGGTGGAGATGCATCCCATGATCCTCTTCACATCTTCGATGGATGCCCCCGCAAGGGCGGCGTTGGATGCCAGAATCTCCATCCTGCAGTCGGAGCAGCGGGAATGGGTGTTCATTATCCCGCCTGCCACCTTCACGATCTTCCCGATGTTCGCGACCAGGACTATGTCCGTCCCGAGCTCGCAGGCGAAGTCCAGCATCTCGCCGACGAAGTTGCTGCACTTCACGGCCGAATCGGGGTCGATCCCTTCCAGCCCGGAGCTGAACTCCTTCCCGTAGTTGCCGGGCACGACCAGCAGAACCTTGTCCCCTCCGGCGGCCCTCATGCTCATCTCGGCGCGGATGGTGTTCACGATGGCGGTCTCGCTCATCGGCTCCACTATCCCGCTCGTTCCGAGGATCGATATCCCGCCCTCGATCCCGAGGCGGGGGTTGAACGTCTTCTTCGCTATCTCCGGCCCTTCCGGGACGGATATGACGACGGAGAACCCCCCGTTGTACCCCGTGGCGGATGCCAGGTCCCGGAGGGCCTCGGTTATCATGCTCCTCGGCACCCTGTTGATCGCGGCGTTCCCCGGAGGCTGGTCCAGGCCCTTCCTGGTGACCCTCCCCACGCCGGCCCCGCCGTCGATCTCGATCCCGGAGGGGATCAGGCCGACATCTGCGTACACGAGCGTCCCGTGGGTGGCATCGATGTCGTCCCCGCCGTCCTTCCTGACGGCGCATCTCCCGTGGGAACGGTCGAAAGACAGGTCCTCCACCGGTAGGTCGAGCACGATCCCCTTGGGCGTCCTCATGGGGACATGGGTGACGGCTTTGCCGGTGAGCACAGCTTCCGCTGCGGCGCGCGATGCGGCAGCCGCGCACGTCCCGGTCGTGTGGCCCCGCCGGAGCTTCTTGTTGTTCACGAAAACGTACAGTTCCGAATCAGATGCCATCTAACCACCGCTCCGCGAACCCAGATGCATATCAGGACGGGCTCCCGTTGGATGAATACGCCAAGTTATAATAGTTCGGGAATCATGGCGGATTCATCCAAAGGCGGATACAGATGTCTGGAAAATTGTACGGTATAGGGGTAGGCCCGGGAGATCCCGGCCTGCTGACGCTGAGAGCTAAAGAGGTCCTGGAGAGGTGCGGCGTGATCGCGTATCCGGTGAAGAAGCCGGGCGAGGGGAGCGTCGCTCTTGACATCGTCAAGGGTGCCGTCGACATCTCCGAGAAGAGCATCGACGAGTTCCTGTTCTCCATGGATCCGGACGACTCCGTCAGGGAGAAGTGCAGGAAGGATGCCATGGACAAGATGTGCAGGCTCCTGGACAACGGCGAGGACATCGCCATGGTCACCCTGGGAGATGTCGGGGTCTACAGCACGTATATGTACATCGACAGGGAGATCGCCGCCAGGGGATACGACACCGAGGTCATCCCCGGGATACCTTCGTTCTGCCACGGCGCGGCCCTGGCAGGGATCCCGCTGATGATAGGCGACCAGGGGCTCGCGGTCGTGCCGATGGCCAAGGGCAATACCGAGCTCCTGGAGGCCGCTCTGGACAGCTTCGACAACGTCGTGGTGATGAAGGCCTTCAAATCAGTCCCGCTCCTGAGCGAGATGATGGAGGCCAGGGGCATACCTCAGGATAACGGCATCGTCGTCAGCAACGTGGGCATGGAAGGGGAGTACGTCGGGCCTCTGGACAAAGAGCGCGAGTACGGCTACTTCACCACAGTGATAATAAAGAAGGAGATGTGAGGAGATGATCTCATTCATTGGAGCGGGTCCGGGAGACCCCGAGCTGCTTACGATCAAAGGGAAGAGGCTCATCGACGATGCCGACGTGATCATCTACGCCGGATCGCTGGTGAATCCGAAGGTGCTCTCAGGGCACAAGGAGGGCGCCAAGATCTACAACAGCGCCCTGATGGATCTGGACGAGGTCATCGCCGTGATGAAGGAGGCCGAGGACGCAGGGAAGAAATGCGTCCGCGTGCATACCGGTGACCCCGCCATCTACGGGGCCCACAGGGAGCAGATGGACAGGCTGGACCAGCTGGGGATAGCCTATGAGGTCGTCCCCGGAGTGTCCTCGTTCCTGGGGACCGCGGCTGTCCTCAACAAGGAGTTCACCCTTCCCGGGAAGAGCCAAACCGTCATCCTCACCAGGATGGAGGGCAGGACCCCCATGCCGGAGTTCGAGAAGCTCTCAGACCTGGCGAGGCACCACTCCTCCATGGTCATATTCCTGTCCATAGGGTTCATGGACGAGATGGTCGAGCAGCTGGAGGCCGGAGGCTACGAGCCGACCACGCCTGTCGCAGTGGTGTACAAGGCGACATGGCCCGACCAGAAGATCGTCGTCGGCACTCTCCAGGACATCGCGGAGAAGGTGAAGGCCGCGGGCATCAAGAAGACCGCACTGACGGTTGTCGGCGATTTCCTGGGAGACGAGTATGAGCTCTCCAAGCTCTACGACAGGCATTTCACCACCGAGTTCCGTCAGGCGAAGGAGTGATCTGATGAGAGGGAAGCTTCATGTAGTGGGCTTCGGCCCAGGCGGGAAGGAGCATATGACCTTCAAGGCTGCCGAGACCATCCGGGCGGCGGATGTCGTCACCGGGTACACGGCGTACATCAAGATGCTCCGGCCCATCTTCCCGGACAAGGAGTACAAGTCTACCGGGATGATGAAGGAAGTGGACAGATGCAGGATGGCCATCGAGGATGCCATGACAGGGAAGGATGTGGCCATAGTGTCAAGCGGGGACTCCGGCATCTACGGGATGGCCGGGATCGTCTACCAGCTGGCCGACGAGATGGAGGCGGACATCGACATCGACACCGTCCCCGGGATGACCGCCGCTTCCACTGCGGCATCCGTCCTCGGAGCGCCGCTGATGCACGACCTCGCCATAATCAGCCTGTCGGACCTCATGACGCCCCTGGACCTCATCATGAAGAGGGTCAGGCTCGCGGCGGAAGGAGATTTTGTCATCGCGCTGTACAACCCCAAGAGCAAGACCAGGACCACGTACCTGGCCGATGCCCAGAAGATAATACTCGAGCACCGCTCCCCCGGGACCCCTGTCGGGATCGTCAGGGATGCCGGGAGGGAGGGCGAGGCCAAGCAGGTGACCGCATTGGGCGACCTCGACAAGGCGGATGTGGACATGTTCTCGATCGTGATAATCGGGAACTCCCAGACCTACGTGTCGAACGGAAGGATGATCACGCCGAGAGGATACAGGATCTGAGGGATCGTATGGCAATAGAGATAGTAAAACCGGAAGAGATCGAGAAGCGCAGCATGGAGATAATCACAGGAGAGCTCAAAGGCCGCACCTGGCCGGAGCCCGAGTTCTCCATCGTCAAGCGCTGCATCCACACATCGGCCGATTTCGATTACGCGGACAATCTGGCGTTCTCCGAGAACGCCGCGCAGATCGGAGTCGACGCCATCAGGGCGGGAGCGCACATCGTGACCGACACCAAGATGGCCGCCGCGGGAATCAACAAGAAGAAGCTCGGGGCTTACGGAGGGCAGGTGCACTGCTTCATCAGCGAGGACGATGTCGTGGCCGAGGCCAAGGCAAGGGGATGCACCAGGGCGACGGTCTCCATGGAGAAGGGAGCCGAGATAGCGGAGGAGCATCCCGTGATATTCGCGATCGGCAACGCCCCCACGGCGCTGGTGAGGCTCTGCGAGCTCATAGACGCGGGCAGAGTGACGCCCGCCCTGATTATCGGGGCTCCTGTGGGCTTCGTCAACGTTGTCGAGTCCAAGGAGATGATCATGGAGCGCGGCATCCCGTTCATCGTCCCGAAGGGGAGGAAGGGCGGATCCAACATCGCGGCCACCATCTGCAACTCGATGATCTACTACAAGGGCTGAGCCCTTCGAACGGGGGATCTTCTTTTTCCGGCCCGCGAGGGCCGGCATATCCTGTTGCTGCTTTCTGACCGGAGCCTGTATTCCGGCGGCCGGTCGCGAAGTTCATTGAACTGTCCGCAACAGGTTGATAAACGGGACGGCCCGTAGGACCTTTGCCGTGAGGCGGGGAGTCCTATACTAGTCAGGCTCCACAATGCTCGGCTAGTGTGGAACCGTCCCGGTAGGAGGTGTTCAGGATCATCACGACCTGCATCGATTACCGGCATACCGGTATTCGTATCGTGATCGAGACTCCGGAAGTCACGATCACGATTGACATCCAGTAAGGGAAGTCAGGATTTGATGCACCCGAAACGCATCCAGTCCCGTATGGGACTGTTCTCCACACTACAAATCGCACATCTCCTTAATGAATCTGCCTGTTCTCGTCCCAAAGGGGCTGTTAATGCATCCCTGATGAAGCTTGCCATCATCATGGCCTTTCGACCCCGAGCATATCCATCAGGATCTCCTCCGAGGCCCCTCCGA
>CAVHMZ010000159.1:26692-45488 GCA_963637225.1 Segatella hominis | reverse complement strand
ATCCGTCCTTGGAGATGGGGACCTTGACCATCTTGGCGAGGTTCTCCTTGTTCTCTCTGTCGGGAGCGATTCCGGCGGCCAGGATCACGGCGTCGACGGGGACCTCGACCTCGGCTCCGAGCGTGGAGTCGAACGCTTTGACGACGTTTCCGTCGTAAGCGGGCAGGTCGTTCTCGACAGGGTACCTGAGGAACCTGACACCCAGCTGGCAGGCCTTCAGGTAGAGCTCCTCGCGGAAGGAGTAGGTCCTGATGTCCTTGTGGATGATGGTCACGTTGGCCATGGGGTTCTTCATCTTGATCTGGATGGCCATCCTGAGGGATGCGGCGCAGCAGACGCGGCTGCAGTAGTTGACGGTCTTGCTCCTGGATCCGACGCACTGGATGAAGGCGACGTTCTCGGCGTTGAAGCTGCCGTCCTCGATCTTCTTCTCGGCGACGGTCTGAGTCATGACCTTGGGGTCCTTGCCGTTGTTGTACTCGGTGGGCTCGTAGGGGGCTGCACCGACTGCGAACAGGACGACTCCCACAGGCGTTTCCGATCCGTCAGAGAGCTGGAGCTTGAAGTTGCCCACGTATCCGGGGATGTCCTTGACGGTGACTCCCTTGTGGACGGTGATAAGCTTGTTGTCCTCGACCTTCTTGATGGTCTCGGCGAGGAAGTCTGCGACTGCGACTCCGTCCTCTTTGTGGCGGAAGTTGCGCGCGAACCCTCCGAGCTCGCTCTCCCTCTCGACGAGGTGGACGGGGTATCCCTGAGCCGCGATGTCGAGGGCAGCGGTCATTCCGGTGATCCCTCCGCCGATGACGGCGGCGGCGTTGGTCACGGGGATCTCTGCTCCGACGAGGGGCTCGAGGAGGCATGCCTTGGCGATAGCCATCCTGACGAGGTCCTTGGCCTTCTTGGTGGCGGCCTCGTGCTCGTGCATATGGATCCAAGAGCACTGGTCGCGGATGTTGGCCATATTGCACAGGTACTTGTTCAGCCCTCCGTTCCTGCAGGCCTCTCTGAAGAGGGGCTCGTGGGTTCTGGGCGTGCATGAGGCGACGACGACCCTGTTCAGGTCGTGCTCCTTGATAGCGGAGGAGATGGCCTCCAGGCAGTCCTGGGCGCAGGCGTACTGGGACTCTGTAGCCATGACGACTCCGGGCAGGGTCTTCGCGTAAGCGGCGACAGCGGGGACGTCGACCACGGATCCGATGTTGATACCGCAGTGACAGACCCATACTCCGACGCGGGGCTCTTTGCCGGCGACGTCTTTCTCGGCGGGGTACACCTTGGGGGCGCAGGGCTGGAAGTTCTCGTCGACGATGTAGGCTCCGGCCTTGGCGGAGGATCCGCAGGCCTCGGCGACGGATGTCGGGATGTCCTTGGGGGCGGCGAAGGCTCCGGTGACGAACACTCCCTTCCTGGTGGTTTCCAGGGGGTGGTAGATGGACGTCTTGCAGAAGCCGTACTCGTTGAGCTCGATGCCGAGCATGTCGGCGAACTCCTGGGCTCCCTCGGGGGGCGCAAGGCCGACGGACAGGACCACGATGTCGAACTCCTCGGAGACTCCGTTGTTCTCATCATCGGTGTAGTTGATGGTGAGCTTCTTGGTCTCGGGGTCCTCCTCGATGTTGGACACGCGGGCTCCCCTGTGCATCTTGATGCCGTACTCGTTCTCGCCGCGGTGGATGTAGGCCTCGAACTCCTTCCCGTAGGACCTGATGTCCATGAAGAAGATGTCCTCCTGGAGGTCTCCGTGCTCCTTGGTGATCATGGCCTGCTTGGTCGCGTACATGCAGCACACGGACGAGCAGTACTTCTTCCAGCCTTTCTTCTCGGACCTGGATCCGCAGCACTGGATGTATGCGATCTTCTTGGGGTCCTCTCCGCTGGAGGGCACGGTGATGTGTCCCCTGCTGGGACCGGAAGCGCACATCATCCTCTCGTACTCGATGGCGGTCACGACGTTCTTGAACCTGCCGTAGCCGTACTCAGTGGCGATGTGGGCATCCCAGACCTTGAATCCGGGAGCGGCGATGATGGATCCGACCTCGAGCTCGATGACCTCGTCCTTGTCGTCGTAGTGGATGGCGCCCTTCCCGCAGTTCTTCGCGCAGAGCCCGCACTTGCCTTTCTTGATCATGTTGCAGTACTCTGCATCGATGATCGCGACACGCGGGACGGCCTGGGCGTGGGGGATGTAGATCGCCTTCCTGTTGGTGAGGCCGAACTCGTACTTGTCAGGGATGTTCTTGACCGGGCACTTGGCGAGACAGTCGCCGCATCCGGTGCACTCCTTGGGGTTGACGAACCTTGCCTTCTTGAGGACCTTGACCTTGAAGTCTCCGGCCTCTCCCTCGACGGCCTGGACCTCGTGATAGGTCAGGACGTCGATGTTGGGATGTCCAGCACAGTCAGCCATCTTAGGAGAGAGGATACACGCGGAACAGTCGTTCGTCGGGAAGGTCTTGTCCAGACGGCACATAACTCCACCAATGGTAGGGTCTTTCTCTACCAGGTAGACGTGTATGCCCCTGTCTGCAAGATCCAACGAAGCCTGGATTCCTGCGATTCCTCCACCAATAACCAATGCCGATTTTGTCAAATCATTGCCTCCGTATACCAATTGGTGAATTGGAATGTGAAGGAGATGGCCAACATGGTATATTAAGCCCTATTCAGATTCTTTTATATCCTAGCCAGTTATTACTCTAACCGCCCTCGGTTCTTCCTGGTTTTGAAGCTCCTAATAAATTTAGGGTAACTTAAAATTTTGATAGCCAGCATATCTGCACATATCTCGGTTTTGTATTATCCTTAAATCTAATGCAACCAACATCCGAGTTCAGAATCTGCCGATGCTTCGTGATGTCACGAATGATTTAACGCCGTTTTCCAGACTCCGTCATGATTTTTAACGATGGATGGACACATGACCATAGAACTGCGCGTCTGGCTATCCCCCGGTATGGCTTTCGGGCATGCATCCATCCATCCCGCTCGCCACCGATGCTGAGCATGATCCAGCACGGCGCTCCATGGCGCCCTGCGCCGAACTGCGGCGGGGAACCTACCATCCCGCGCTGGGATGAGGCCCGCCTGAACCTCGGAAACGTTATATCGGATACAAGGCTGGGAGTGTCATGGTCGTGAAGTCCGTCCGCGGCAGGCGCAGGTACGTCTACCTGAGGGTGCCCGCAGGAATGCACAGGGACAGCCTCGAAGAGGCGCTCGCCGGGAAGGTGCCCTCGATGAAGGTCATAACGTGCTACCGCGGGAACGCTGTCGTCAGGTTCGCCCCTGCCGACAGAGATGCGATCGCGTCCGCCGCCGGCAGCAACGGCTTCGAGACCGTGAAGGTTTCTGGGACGCTGCGCGCCCTGAGGGACGAGCATCCCTGCCTGCGCGTCCCCCAGAAGCGCAGGAGATGAACCCGCGCCCCCGAACATGCCATGGTTCATGTTTTATACTGCTCCTTTTATCCTACTCGCGGTAAAGACAAGGAGCAGGCATTATGCAACCCGGACAGATGGCTTATGACAGGGGGATAACGGTTTTCTCCCCTGACGGAAGATTGTTCCAAGTTGAGTACGCCCGCGAGGCCGTGAAGAAAGGCTCCACGACCATCGGGCTGAAGTACAAGGACGGGGTGGCCCTCATCGTGGACCGCAGGTCCTCCAGCAGGCTGCTGGAGCCCAGGTCGACGGAGAAGATCCACGGGATCGACGACTACATCGGATGCGCTACATCCGGTCTCGTGGCCGATGCCAGGATTCTGGTCGACGAGGCCAGGAAGAACGCGCAGATCCACAGGGTCAACTACGGGGAGAACATCTCCGTGGAGATGCTCGTGAAGAAGATTTGCGACTACAAGCAGAACTACACTCAATACGGCGGAGTCCGCCCCTTCGGGACGGCCCTCCTGGTCGCCGGAACCGACGACCTCGGAGTCCACCTCTTCGAGACCGACCCCTCCGGGGCCCTCGTCGCATACAAGGCGACCGGCATCGGAGTTGGGCGCCCCGCGGTCATGGAGTACTTCGAGAAGGAGTACAAGGACGACATGGCCTTCGATGAGGCGGTCGCCATGGGCCTCAAGGCCCTGGAAGCCGCCATAGAGGAGAAGCCCAAGGTCGAGAACGTCGAGATCGGCATCGCCAACCTCGGCGAGAAGTTCAAGAGGCTCGCCGCGGAAGAGGTCGCCTCCTTCGTCGAGAAGATGTGAGACGATGGTCAATCTCGACGACGCGATCGTTGCCAAGCTGGAATCCCATGGGGAGACCTTCGAGATCCTCCTCGACCCTGCCGTGTTCGACATGATCAAGCAGGGCAAGAAGTTCGATATCATCGACTACATGGCCGTCGAGGACGTGTTCAAGAACGCGTCCAAAGGCACCAGGCCCCCCGAGGACAAGATAAAGGAGGTCTTCGGGACAGAGGAGATAGGCGCGATCGCGGCCAAGATCGTCGAGAAGGGCGAGATACAGATCACCACCGAGCAGCGCAAGGAGATGCTCGAGGCGAAGAAGCAGCAGGTGATCGCTTACATCGCCGCCAACGCGATCAACCCGCAGACGCACACCCCCCACCCGCCGCTGCGCATCCAGCTGGCGCTGGAGGAAGCCAAGTTCCACGTAGACCCGTTCAAGCCCCTCGACAAGGAGATCGACGAGGCCATGAAGCTGCTCCGCCCCCTGTTGCCGATAAGGTTCGAAAAGAGCCGCATCGCGATCAAGCTCAACGGGACGGACTACGGACGCTGCTACGACGACATCATCCACTACGGGATAGTGGAGAGGGAGGAGTGGGCCGCGGACGGCTCGTGGATCGGGCTGATGGAGATTCCTGCCGGGATGATCACGGAGATAACCGAGAAGCTGAAGCACAAGACCAAGGGAACCGCCTCGGTCAAGCTGGTCAGCTGATTTTCAATTCAGAGAGTGATAATATGGAGAAGAGAAACGCCAGACAGACGCGCGAGATCGTCGTGCCCGGCGATGTCCTTGACGGGACGGGAATGAAGCCCGGAGAGAACGCATACGTGCTGGACGGGAAGGTCCGTGCCAGCGTGATGGGGGTCCGCAACGTGTTCCAGAACACCGTCGGGGTCATCCCGCTGAAAGGATGCTATATGCCGACATCCGGCGACACGGTCATCGGAGTCATCGTGGATGTCGGGCCGTCCAACTGGCTCGTGGACATCGGAGCGCCCTACCCGGCGCCCCTGCACGTCAGCGAGGTCCCTTGGAAGGTCGAGTTCGGGGACACGTCCCGCTACCTCACGCTGGGCAACGCGGTGATCCTCAAGGTGCTCTCCGTCGACGAGAGCAAGAAGATACAGGTCACCATGAAGGACTCCGGTCTCAGGAAGATCGAGGGCGGAAGGCTCGTGAAGATCACCCACTCGAAGGTTTCGAGGGTGATCGGGAAGAGCGGCAGCATGATCACCATGCTCAAGAGCATGACAGACTGCCGCATGACCGTCGGGCAGAACGGCATGATATGGATAGACGGAAACGACGAGAACGCCGATGTGGCCGTCGCCGCCGTCGAGATGATCGAGGCCCAGGCCCAGGCCAGGGACCTCACCGACAGAATCAAAGCATTTATCGAGAGCAAGCTCCCCCAGAGCGAAGAATGTGATGAGGGGGAGGAGTGAATATGAGCGGACATACTGACATGGTATTGGTTGACGAGAACGGCATGCGCATCGACGGAAGGACCGAGGAGCAGCACAGGCCCATCAAGATCGAGGCGGGCGTCCTCAACAACGCCGACGGATCCGCATATGTCGAGATCGGGAAGAACAAGGTCCTCGCGGCGGTCTACGGACCCAGGGAATGCCACCCCAGGCACCTTCAGAACCCCACGAAGGCCATCGTCCAGTGCAAGTACAACATGGAGGCCTTCTCCGTCAGCGACAGGAAGAGGCCCGGGCCGGACAGGAGGTCCATCGAGATCTCGAAGATCATCTCCGAGGCCCTCGAGAAAGTGGTCCTCACCGAGCTGTACCCCCGCGCGTCCATCGACGTGTACATCGAGATTCTCCAGGCCAACGCCGGAACCAGGTGCGCCGGCCTCACCGCCGCGTCCGTCGCCCTCGCAGACGCCGGGATCCCCATGAGGGACATCGTCCCCGCCATCGCCGCCGGGAAAGCCGACGGCCACGTGCTCCTGGATCTGAACAAGGAAGAGGACAACTACGGGCAGGCCGACGTGCCCATCGCCATCATGCCCTCCACCGACGAGATCGTCCTGCTCCAGATGGACGGGAACATGACCCGCCAGGAGTTCGACCACGCCATCGAGCTGGCCGTGGGAGCGTGCCACGAGGTCCATGACCTCCAGGTCGATGCCCTCAAGAGGCGCTACGGCAGGGCCGCACAGGAGGCATCGGAATGAGCAACGAGATGATGTCCGAGATCAAGCGCGACCACATGCTGAACCTCCTCGCAGAGGGGAAGAGGCTGGACGGCCGCGGCGTCACCGACACGAGGAAGGTGTCCGTCGAGACGGACTGCATCGAATCCGCCGACGGGTCCGCAAGAGTCAAGCTCGGCAAGACCGAGGTCATCGCGGGAGTCAAGATCATCCCCGGAACGCCCTTCGGCGACACCCCCAACCTGGGAGTCCTCACCATGGGCGCCGAGCTGATCCCGATGGCTCATTCCACCTTCGAGTCCGGGCCCCCCGGAGAGGACGCCATCGAGCTGGCCCGTGTCGTGGACCGCGGGATCCGCGAGTCAGGCATGGTCGATGTCGAGAAGCTGTGCATCACCCCCGGAGAGGAGGTCTGGATGTGCTTCGTGGACATCTACGCCCTCGACTACGACGGCAACCTGTTCGATGCCGCCAACCTCGCGGCCGTCTCCGCGCTGAAGACCGCGGTCATCCCCGGAGAGCAGTACGGCAAAGGGGAGAACAAGCCCCTGCCCATCACCTGCACCCCCATATCGGTGACCGAGGCCAAAGTCGGAAATACTTTAATAGTAGACCCCGACTACGACGAAGAGCAGATTTCATCCGCACGCCTGACAGTCACGACCGACGATGTCGGCAACTTCAGGGCGATGCAGAAGGGAGGCTGCGGTTCCATCACTCTTGACGAACTGAGCCTCTGCCTCGACAGAGCCGTGGAGATCGGTGCGGAGATCAGAAGAATCATCGGGTGATTTCCAATGGCAAAGAGAACAGAGAAGGCAGGAAGCGCAGGCAGATTCGGTGCCAGGTACGGGGTTATCGTTCGCAACAGGGTCAAGAACATCGAGGCCCAGCAGAAAGCGAAGCACGAGTGCCCCGTCTGCCACCACGACTCCGTGAAGAGGGTCAGCTCCGGCATCTGGAGCTGCAAGCACTGCGGGACCAAGTTCGCGGCAGGCGCATACAGCCCCAAGACCAAGAAGGAGCTGTCCCAGGTCAGCGAGAACTGAACAGGTGGTCCGATTGTCCGACTACAGATGCGCCAAATGCAATGAGCCTGTGAGGAACGTCAACACCCTCGGGCTTCAGTGCGAGAAGTGCGGATCGAAGATCTTCTTCAAGGAGAGGCCTCCGTCGAAGAAGGTCCTGAAGTCCGACTGAGATGCTGAAAGCGACCCTCAGGATCAGCGGGAGCATCGCGGAAGCGGCGGTCCCGTCGATGGGACCGGAGACGGGGCGGGAGCTGTCCCGCACCGTTTCCTCCATCTCCCTGGAGAACGGGGAGGCCGTGATAGAGGTCATAGCGGAAGACGCTTCCGCCATGAGGGCCGCGCTGAACTCGCATCTCGAATGCATCAGGGTCGTAGAGGACATCGAGAGCCTGGCGGTGATGAAACCATGAACGGAATCAGCCCCCAACTTCAGAACCAGATCGCCCAGTTCCAGCAGGTCCAGCAGCAGCTTCAGGCAGTGTCTTCCCAGAAGATGCAGTACGACGCACAGAAGCGCGAGCTCGTCAGGACCCTCGAGGAGCTGAAGGCCAGCACCGGCGCCGTATACAGGAACAGCGGATCCCTCCTGATAAAGGTCGAGGACAAGGACGCCCTCGTCGCAGAGATGGACGAGTCCCTGGAGATGATGGATGTCAGGATAGGGTCCCTCGAGAGGCAGGAGAACAGCCTCAAAGAGAAGTACACCGCCCTCCAGCAGGCCATCAACACCGCCATGGGCAACGCCCAGAGGCAGTGAGGAAAACCCGATCCTCGGGTCCCTCCGGGGGCCCGGCATTTTTCATAACGCTATTCCGGCGGAATGCCCGCGCAATCATTTAGTACGCATCTTCAGGTACGATGCCCATGGAAGCACTCGTTCTCAGCGAAGTGCGGAAATCATACGGGAACAGGGAGGCCGTCCACGGCATATCCCTGTCAGTGGAGGAGGGCGAGATATTCGGCCTCATCGGCCACAACGGAGCCGGGAAGACCACCACCCTCCGCATGATCTCCACGCTTCTGAGGGTCACATCAGGGAGCATAACAGTCTGCGGGCACGACGTCATGACGGAGCCGGACGAGGTCCGGAAGGTCATCAGCTACCTTCCCGAGGATGCCGGGGCGTACAAGGACCTGACAGGAAGAGGATATCTGGAGTTCATGGCCAGCTTCTTCGCCGCCGGCGAGGAGAGAAAGGCGATGGTGGAGAAGGGCATCGCCATGGCCGACCTGGGCGACAGGATAGACTCCAAGGTCGACACATACAGCAAGGGGATGATGCGCAGGCTGCTCATCGCAAGGGCGATAATGCCCTCGCCGAAGCTCGCCATCCTCGACGAGGTCACCTCGGGACTCGATGTGATCAACGCCTACGAGATCAGGGAGCTCATAAGGAGCATAGCCGCCCAAGGGGTCACCGTCATAATGTCATCTCACAATATGTTCGAGGTCGACATGCTCTGCGACCGCGTCGGGATGATAGACCGGGGGAACCTGATCCTGCTTGGGACGCCGGAGGACCTGAAGAGGGACCACGATGCGGCCACCCTGGAAGAGGTCTTCGTGAAGGCGGTGAGAGGATGAGCCATCTCACCAGCATCATGAAGAAGGAGCTCAGGGAGATGCTGACCCCGGGATCGGTCGTTTCCGTGCTCATCATGGTCGTCCTCTTCGCCAGCCTGGGGACGATGATAAGCAGCGAGGTGGACAAGGCATCCGAGCTCCCCTCCATCGGATACGTGGGGCCGTCCGAAGGGCAGTTCCTGGAGTGGAACGCCTACGACCAGCTCGTCGCCATATACGGGGAGTCCGCGGCCAAGAAGATAGTCGTCATGGACAGCTCCTACGGAGACGTTCATTCCATCACCGACGAGATGAGGTCCAAGGGGATCAACGCCGTGATAGGCGTCCCCGACGACATATACAGCCAGCTCGAGAGCCATAAGCAGGTCGCCATCGCCCAGTACTACATCTACGAGCCCGTCGGGATGTTCGGATCGACCCCGTCCGCGGTGGCCGGGTCCGTCGTGGCGCTGCTCAACTCCAGCCTCTCGAAGGTCCTGATCAGCCAAGACCCCTCCGTGGACTACGATTTCGTCATCAACCCGCTGTACACCGGCATCGGCCAGATCAGCACCGTGGTCAACGGCAACGTCTGCCAGGGGATAACCCCCTACGACATCGCCAACGAGGTGACGTCCAAGACGATGATGATCCCCATGGTCATCATGGTCGTCATAATGATGGTGGGGAGCATCGTCATCAGCTCGATGGGCTCCGAGAAGGAGAACAAGACCCTGGAGACCCTGCTCACCCTGCCCATCAAGAGGACCACTATAGTCAGCGGGAAGATCCTCGCCTCCGCGGTGGTCGGGCTGGTCTACGGCCTGGCGTACCTCGCGGGCATGAGCATCTACATGAACGGCCTGACCGGGTCCATCCAGACCGGGAAGGTGGACTTGGATGCCATAGGGATGTCCCTGGACCTGAGCGACTGGGCTCTTGTCATGGTGTCCATGTTCCTCGCCATCGTGTGCGCGCTCGGGATATGCATGATCCTGGGAGCCTTCGCAAAGAACTACAAGTCCGCCCAGACCATGACGATGCCGCTCAGCATCCTGGCCCTGATCCCCATGTTCGTGATCATGTTCTCGGGATGGTACGGCAGCGCGGCGGCCATCAAGGCCGTCACCTTCGCCATACCGTTCTCCCATCCCATGATGGCCATGCAGGCCCTGATGAACGGGGATGTGGCGCTGGTCCTCTCGGGGATCGCGTATATGGCGGTGTTCGCCGGCATCATGATATCCATCACCGTCTGGCTGTACAGGTCCGACGTCCTGATAACCGGGCTCGGGCAGAGCAAGCTGGCGCAGAAGCTCAGCCTGAGGAGATGACCTTCCCGCCGGCCTCCGGGCCGGCAAACCCATTTTATCGTCGTTCTGCTTCCCGCCGGATATGCTCAAACGCATCGCTGAAGAGCTCGAGAAAGGGAGCACCGTGATCATAGTCCATGGGAACGCGGATGTGGACGCCATAGGCTCCGCCTGCGCCCTGGCCCGCGCCTTCCCGGGCACGGATGTCTATGCCCCCACCGGCCTCGACCGCGTTGCAAGGGTCGTTGCGGAGAAGATGGCCGCACCCATCCTGGAGGAATGCGACATATCCCGCTACGACAGGACGGTCGTGGTGGACACCTCCGCCCCGGAGCAGCTGGAGATGGCGGCCGAGGTCCCCGCGGACTGCATCGTCATCGACCACCACAAATGCACCGGCAAGTGGGAGGGACGGTCGTCGATGTTCTACTGCGACGACGGCAGGACGTCCTGCTGCGAGATTATCAAAGAGCTCCTGGACGCTTCCGGAAAGGCGATTGACAGGTGGACCGGCCTGATGCTCCTCGGAGGGATGCTCACGGACAGCGGCCACTTCCAGTACGCCAGGGCGAGCATGCTCCCCGTGTTCCACGACATCATGGCCGGATGCGGGATCGAGATGGACGAGGCCATGACCTTGACCGAAGCTCCGGTCAGCATGTCCGAGAGGATAGCCATGATGAAGGCCATCGAGCGCACGCGCTTCGACAGGGTCGGGTCGATGATCGTGGCCGTCTCCTTCGGAGGGAGCTTCGAGGCATCATCCTGCAGGGCGATAATGGCCGCAGGGGCAGACGTGGTGTTCGTAGGATCTCAGAGGGACGATCAGTTCCGCCTCAGCGGAAGGGCCACCCAGGAAGCCGTCAGGAAAGGGGTGCACCTGGGGGAGATCATGAACGGCATCGGCGAGGAGACGTCCTCCGAGGGCGGAGGGCACGGCGGGGCCGCGGGCCTCACCGGCACCGGGGATGTGGAGGCCATGCTAAACATGTGCATGAGCAGGACAATGGACATGTTCCGCGAGATTAAAAGAAAGGAGATGCTCGAGTCGGAGGCCGGAGCCTCCGACGGGCAATGAGCTTCTGATCGCCCGGCCCGATTCCCGGAGAACCGATCGGTCTGGGCGGATCTCACTCATCATGCCTGTAATGGTTGTACGCGCGCGTCGTAGCGTAACCTACAATCGTCAGGATCACGGCCCCGGCGAGGACGGGCGCGATGATGTAGGACGCCGATGCGCCAGACGTCACTCCGAACAGCGCGGTGGCGCCTCCGGGCGGGTGGACGGTATCGGTCAGGACCATCAGGACTATCGACGCGAACACCGCCAGAGCGGTCGAGTACCAGGCGCATCCGAAGGCTGCGAAGACGACCACGGCGACAACGGCCGAGATCAGGTGGCCCCCGATGACGTTGCGGGGCCTGGACGGCCTGCTGCCGGGCATCCCGAAGATCACCACCGATGATGCCCCGAAAGAGGCGACCATCAGGGGCAGCCCGGCATCGAAGGACAGGAAGGATACGATCGCGATCGCGACGAAGGCCCCTGCCGCATAGAACAACGTCTTCCTGACGTCGATGTCCTCGGCCAACAGCGCCTTCTTCCAATCCATGCCTCGGCCAATCCGCATCCTGTATGTACGGTTTTCGGGCCGGGCTAGCAGGGAGATTGCGGCCTCTCTGCAACATCTTCTGCTCGCCCGGCCAGGTGAGTTTCGCCGATGGGGCCTTGCGGCCCTCACCTGAGCTTCTTGACGCTCTCGACCACTTTCAGGACGGCCTGGTAGTTGTCGGGGTGCGCCTCGAAGTAGTCCCTGACGGGCCTGAGGGTCTCGGCCAGGGCATCCGTGACTCCGGACTTGAGGTCCACGGGTGACAGGCTCCCGCCGTAGTAGGCGTCCACCAGGGCCTCGTAGCTGTCGAAATCGACGCATCCGCCGTATTTCTCGGGCCTCTCGATGTGCATGCTCCCGTTCCTGGGGAAGATGATGTACTTGCACAGCATGAGGACGGGATTCTCCGCTTCGGTCTCCTTCTCAGGGGGGCAGAAGGCCTTCTTCATCTTCGCGGCGATCTCATCGCGGGTGTCATGGATCTTCACGCTGCCGTTGGGATCGCTCTTGGACATCTTGGACTCCACGGGATCCATCCTGTTGCCGCCCTTGAGGCCGGGGAGCAGGGGAGTGTGGATGGCGATGGGCTTGTGCCATCCGAGCTTGTCGGCGGCATCCCTTGCGAGCATATGGGCTCTCCTCTGGTCGAGGCCGGCGTATGCGACATCCATGCCCATGCAGAAGATGTCGGTCGCCTGGAGGATGGGGTAGAACACCTTGGACGCGTCCACCTCTGCCTCGTCCTCGGACCTCCCCATGATGGTCATGGCCCTCTTGACCCTGGACAGGGAGGTGACCTTGGCCACCTTGATGACCTTCTCCCAGTACTCGATGTCGCTGAGGATGTCGCTGGCGTACTTGAACTGGACGCGGTCTTTGGGGACTCCCAGCGCTATGAAGCAGTCCTCCATGTACCTGGCGCAGGCGCGGATGTTCTCCAGGTCGCCTCCGAGCTTGTCATTGATGTACGCATGCCAGTCGGCCCAGAAGATCGTGACCTTGAAGCCGGCATCGCAGAGGTCCTTGATCTTCTGCGCAACGAGGGCCCATCCCAGATGGACGAGCCCGGACGGCTCGAATCCGATATACGCTGTAGGCTCCTCTTTCTCAGCGAGGAGGGCGCGGAGCTCATCCTCCGTGACAGTCTCTTCCGTGTTCCTCAAAACGAGGGCGAGCCTCTGTTCGACATCCATGTTATCGGGCTAAGGTAGCAAACACTGATAAAAAGGGATTCCTATAGGACGGCGATGCCAGCAGACTGCCCCAGATTGGCCGAGTCTTTCCTCGCCAGCCCCGTCATCGACAAGGACGGGTACCCGTACTTCGTGAACCCCATAGGCGACGGCGTGCCGAGGATGACCAAGGAGCTCTTGGACGAGGTGGCGGACGCCATCGTGGCAGTTTCGGAGCTCGACTGCGACCTCATCCTCGCGCCGGAGGCCATGGGCATACATCTGGCCGTAGCGGTGACCGAGAGGACCGGGGTGCCCTATTCCATCATCAGGAAGCACGGCTACGGCCTCCCGGGCGAGATCGAGCTGGACCAGCGCACCGGATACTCCAAGTCGGCGATGTACATCAACGGCGTCTCCGCCGGAGACAGGGTGATGATCGTGGACGACGTCATCAGCACCGGGGGAACGCTGAAGGCGATCGTCGGGGCCCTCGAAGGAGCAGGGGCTGTGGTCACGGAGGTCACCGCCGTGTACTCCAAGAACAGGGACACCGAGGCGCTTTCGAGGGAGCTCGGAGTGAGGATCAACTGCCTCCTCGCGGTGAGCTCGGAAGGCGGGAAGCCCCGCATCCGCGAAGTTCATTGAACTGTCCGCGCTTGTTTTAAGAACCCGTCCGCGGAACGTCCTGCATGGACCCGTATGTGACGGCGATCTGCTTGGCCGCGATGCTCGCGGGCGCAGGCATGGGGCTCTTCAGCGGCCTCATGCCGGGAATCCACGTGAACACGCTTGCAGCCATGCTTGTCACCTCCTATCCCGCGATATCTGCATCCCTTGCAGGGACCGTTTCCGCGGAAGACGTGCCGCTTGTCGTGAGCTGCTGCATCGTCGCCGCATCCGTGGTCCATTCGTTCGTCGATTTCGTGCCGTCGGTGTTCATCGGAGCGCCTGACGGCGAGGATGCCGTGTCCGTCCTGCCCGGGCACCGGCTGCTGCTGAAAGGCAGGGGCATGGAGGCCGTCAGGGCGGCCGCCATAGGCAGCCTTGTCGGCGCGTCCGCCTCGATACTCATGGCGGTCCCTCTCCAATGGCTCCTGCTGAACGGCCTGCAGGATCCTCTCGAATCTATGACCGTGCTGGTTCTTGCGCTCGTCTCGTTCATGCTTGTCGCGGGCGAGTGGCGGAACGGCGCAGGGGCATGGGGGCTGGCAGCGTTCCTGATCTCCGGGATGCTGGGGCTGGCGTGCATGACCCTGCCCATGGACATGACGGGCATCCTGGGGGAAGGGAGCATCATGCTCCCGATGCTCACCGGCCTCTTCGGGATCCCGGTGCTCCTGTCCGCGTCCTCGGAGGCTTCCGTGCCCGCGCAGGCGGACAGGGCGAAGGATCCCGTCGGCCCCGTGCCCGGGATCAGGGGCGTGCTGATGGGGACCGTGGCGGGATGGTTCCCCGGGATGACCGCCACCGTGGGGGCGTCCGTGTCCGCGGCGGTGTTCCCCGAGAAGGATCCGGCCAGGTTCATCTCCACCGTGGCTTCCATAGGCACCGTGACCTCCGTCCTGTCCCTGGTAGTGCTATCGGTCTCGGGGAACGGCAGGTCCGGGACCGCCCTGGCCATAGGCGAGATAGCCGGAGACAGCCTGGGCGGCTTCATGTCCCCATGGTTCCTGATGCTCCTGCTGTCGGCGGCCGTGGCATCTGCGATAGGGTATCTGGCCACCATATGGTCCGGGAAGGCCATGTCGAAGGTTGCTTCGAGGATCCGCCCGGGGCCCGTGAGCCACGCCGTCATCGTCCTGCTGGCCGCGATCGTCCTGCTGCTCACGGGCCCCATGGGCCTGCTGGTGATGGCCTGCTCCACGATCATAGGCCTAATCCCCGAGGCCTGCGGAACCAGCCGCATCGTCCTGTGCGGATGCCTGATATTCCCCGTGCTCCTGTTCAAGACCGGGCTGGCATGAGCGTATATATCTGTCACCCGAATCCGGACAGCATGAATGCGGTGACGCGGGACGAGGCCCTGATACTCGCATGCATGGTCCTCGCGATCCTGATGAACGGCATCGACGGGAGCATCGTCAACGTGGCGCTCCCGACGATAGCCGACGACTTCGGGACCGGCCTCAGCGAGGCCGCCTGGGTTGCCATCTGCTACGCCATGATGATGGGCGGGCTCCTGCTGCCGTTCGGGAGGATCACCGACTCGGGCCGCATCCGCCAGGTCTATGTGGCGGGGTTCGCGGTGTTCACCGCGGGATCCCTTTTCTGCGGGCTGTCGGGGAGCTTCGCGATGCTGCTGGCGTTCAGGACCGTGCAGGGGGCCGGAGCGGCCATGATGGCATCCACCGCCCCGATAATCTGCGTGAAGCTCATGCCGTCCCGCATCCTGGGGCTCAGCCTCGGAGTGATGACCCTGGCCAGCGCCACCGGCTACACCCTGGGCCCGTTCATCGGCGGCATGATCACCGCAGTGTCCAGCTGGCATTGGGTGTTCCTCGTGAACGTGCCCATCGGGATCCTGGCGATCGTCTTCGGGCTTCGCATCCTGCCGGCGGAGGAGAAGGAGGCCGGCCGCCTGGACCGCCCCGGCTCCGCGGCCCTGTTCCTGGCGATAGTGTGCCTGATAATAGCGATAGAGCGCTCCACGGACCCGGGATCGGAAGCTCTCTGCATCTCTGCCGCCGCCGTCGCGGCGGCATCCCTTGCCGCGTTCGCCTTCATCGAGAGGCGCAGCAGGAACCCCCTGCTGGAGCTGTCCATATTCAGGAACTGGAAGCTGGACGCTGTGGTGCTGGCCTTCGGGCTGATCAACCTGATGTACCTCGGAGCCCTCTACATCCTGCCGTTCTACCTGGAGGGGCCCATGGGCCTCGGCAGCGCGGAATGCGGCCTGCTTCTCCTGGTGCCCTCCGCCATAGCGCTGATCATGGGGATACCCATCGGGAAGGCCTGCGACCGCAGGGGGAAGAGGAGCTTCGCCATCCTCGCGGCGGTGTTCAACATCGTCTACTGCGCCATGTTCATGGTCATGAGGCCGGAGCTCGGCATCCTGCCGGTGATCGTGACGTCCGTGTTCATGGGGCTGCTCTGGGGCACGTGCGGGGCGTCCTCGTCCGGGAGGATCGTGGACAACGTCCCCCAGGACTACCGCGGCATGGGCTCGGCGCTGATGTCGTTCACCAACTACACCAGCAGCGCCATGGGAACCGCGGTGTTCGCGGCGCTGATGACGGTGGGGGCCGATGCCTCCGGGGTGTCGATAGGGGACCTGCCGGACTCGGCGTTCATGGACGGGATGCGGTTCTCCGGCCTGTGCGCAACGATCATGGCGATCGCCGCGCTGATATGCGCCGCGGCCGTGAAGGAGAAAGGAGCCGATGCCCCTTCGGAAAAACGATGATAGGCCTCAGTCCAGCTTGGACTGGGCCTTCGACATGAACTTCTCGCAGTCCACGATGAAGCGCTCGTGGGTGCCGGAGCCGATCTCGCCTTTCGCGTCGACGACCTCCACCTTGAAGACCAGCCTGCGCCTGTCGATCTCCACCAGCTCGGTCCTGGCCGTCACGGCCATGCTGACAGGGGTGGCCGAGGAGTGCGCTATGTCCAGACGGGTGCCGACGGTGCTCTGGCCCTCTCCGAGGAAGGGCTGGACGCTCTCGAACGCGGCACCTTCCAGGAGGGCGACCATCGCAGGGGTGGCGAAGACCTGGAGGGTCCCGCTCGCCATTCCGGATGCGCTGTTGGATTCGGTGACTTCGACCGTTTTCTCGCCTTTGATGCCTGTGGTAAGCATGCAACGTCATCCCGCAGGTCGTATATCATCGATGCGCTGGACGGCGCGGGCCGAAGCGGATGTCGCACCTCTTAACTATTGAAAGCCTGATGCCCTGGGCATGGGATTGGAAGATGACCTCTACGAAGAGCTGTACGCGCTCAGAGAGAGCATAAGGGAGGAGCGCAGGATGTCCTCCGGGCGCATCCCGATCGTGTGCCCGGACGAGGCGCTGAGGGAGATAGCCCAGCGCGTGCCCACGAAGGCCGAGGACTTCACGGCCATAGTCGGCATCGGGGACAGGTTCGTGGACCTGTACGGGGAGGAGTTCCTCAGCGTCACCAGGAAATATGCCATAACGGCGGCCAACGGAGGGTCCATCGACGCCGACGCGGCGCAGACGCTGAGGGAACTGGAGAAGAAGCTCATAAACATCAGCAAGGCCAACCGCCTGATTTTCCAGCCCAAGATCTCAAGGAAGAACGCCTTCGACCTCATGACGCTCCCGGACGTGGACGTCATGGGCCTCCTGTTCGGGAGGAAGAGGACGCTGAAGCTGTGCGACTCCGCCAAGAGCCCCGAGTCGGCCAAGGTGTACAGGCACCTCAACGAGATCATCCGCGAGGTCACGCGCGAGCAGAGGGACAAGGGACAGTACGACCTGTACATCGCATATCCCTTCGTGCAGGGGAAGATGCCAGACAACGACATAGACGTCCGCGCGCCCCTGGCGCTGTTCCCGGTCATCATGGAGAAGGACTCCAGGACGGTCACCCTGTCCCTGGACAGCTCCAGGGATGCCATCTACAACAACACGCTCATACTCGGGTTCATCAAGTCCAGCGGCCAGAACAGGCCCCTGCCGGACAACGTCATCGACGAGTACACCGGAGAGAACTTCCTCACCAACCTGGTCGACTTCTACGAGCAGAACGGCATCAAGCTGATCACCAACTACAGCCTGCCGATCCCGTTCGCCGAGTACAAGGCTGGGGAGTTCCCCAAGTACCTGGCCGGGGACATGGAGATGGTCCCCAACATCCTGATCGGGAAGTACCCGACGTACTCCAGCTCGATCCAGAAGGACTTCGACGGCATGCTGGCCGGGCGCGAGATCAACGGGATCCTCAACGACCTGATCGTGGACCTGAACAAGACAGACTTCCTGTCCGAGTCCCCCGCCCCGCTGTCCGAAGCGGAGATCCGGGGCAAGGGGCTGGAGGCGTCCGAGAAGGACCTGGTCTACATCAACTCCCTGAACAGCTCCCAGGAGAACATCCTCACGGCCATGGACAGGGGGGAGGAGATCGTCGTGCAGGGGCCGCCGGGCACCGGGAAGTCGCAGGTCATCACCGGGCTGATCACGTCCGCGGTGATCAAAGGGAAGACCGTGCTCATGGTGTCCGAGAAGAAGACCGCGCTGGACGTGGTCTACTCCCGCATGGGGACGCTGTCCAAATACTGCCTCCTGATCGACGACGTGGGGAACAAGGACCTGTTCTACAAGCAGCTGGGCAGGATGCTGGACTCCGGAGAGCCGAAAGGCTACGTGGACCTGGACACCGTGTCCGAGGGCATAGACAAGGACGTCTCCGTCCTGGACGACATCGCCAAGACCATGTACAGCCCCTGCGACTTCGGGATAGAGCCGTACAAGCTCTACTCCATGGACAGGTGGCTGGACCCCAACGACAGCCGCCAGATAGAGGAGTACCGTCTCCTGAAGTCCTGCATCGACCCGTCGGTCCTGAGCCTGAAGTACGGCGACGTCACGGAGCTCCACAGGAAGTTCGGAGACCAGGTGCTGATGAGGAACTTCAACGAGTACAATGAGCTCACCGCGCAGAACCCCTGGCTCACGCAGATGAAGCCCGACCTCTCCGAGTTCGACATCGGGGAGATGAAGGCGGGCCTCCTGGACCTGGACAGGCAGATCAGCGAGCTCAACTCCAAAGGG
>CAVHMZ010000159.1:22547-26682 GCA_963637225.1 Segatella hominis | reverse complement strand
GTTCCTGGGCAGGATGTTCAACAAGGGGAAAGTGGAGCGCGAGGCCACCGCCCTGACCGGGAAGTACTTCTCAGGCATCAGCAAGCCCACCATCGACAAGGTCATGGCCGACCCGAAGGGGATGTTCAACGCCCTGGACGGATACGGCACGTACTCGGCAAGGTCCACCGTGTACTCCAAGCTGACCCCCGCCGAGAAGAGCTACGGGAGAGACATCCTCAGCATATCGTCCGCGACGAGGATGCCCTACGCCGACAGCAACGACAGGATGTACAAGTGGATCCTCAACGACCACCTCCAGAAGTTCGATGCGGCCCACAAGGACATCATGCAGGAGATATGGGACTTCGAGAGCATCATCGCCGACATGGACAGGAAGATCGAGGCCAAGAAGGCCCTGTCCAAGGACAAGGCCGAGGAGGTCTTCAGGGAGAACCTGAAGTACATCACCGAGTCCAAGAGGCGCGGCGACATCAACAGGATCGTCGAGTCCAAGAGGAAGTGGAACCTGAACAAGTTCGTTTCCAGGTACGGGTACGAGCTGTTCAAGGGGGTCCGCGTATGGCTGCTCACTCCCGAAGTGGTGTCCGAGATACTGCCGCTGGAGATGGGCATATTCGATATGCTGATCTTCGACGAGGCATCCCAGATGTACGTCGAGAAGGGAGTGCCCTCGATATACAGGGCCAAGAAGGTCGTGGTCGCGGGAGACCACAAGCAGCTGCGCCCCTCGTCCCTCGGAGTCGGGAGGATAGAGTACGACAGCGACGAGGACGACCCAGAGGACATCGTGTCCGCCGCGCTGGAGGAGGAGAGCCTGCTGGACCTGGCCCGCGCCAGGTATGACTCCATCCTGCTGAACTTCCACTACCGCTCCAAGTACGAGGAGCTCATCGCGTTCTCCAACTACGCGTTCTACGGAGGGAGATTGTACGTGTCCCCCAACGTGTCCGAGCCGGAGAGGCCCCCGATAGAGGTGTTCAAGGTCAACGGGCTGTGGGAGGACAAGTCCAACCGCGCCGAGGCCCAGAAGATCCTGTCCCTGCTGAAGGAGTTCTTCATCCAGAGGAAGAGCAACGAGACCGTCGGGATAATCACGTTCAACGCGTCCCAGAGGGACCTCATCAACGATGTCATCGACGAGGAGTGCGCCAACGACCCGGCCTTCGGAAAGATGGTGGCCGAGGAGATGAAGAGGTTCGACAACGGAGAGGACGTGGGGCTGTTCATCAAGAACATCGAGAGCGTCCAGGGAGACGAGAGGGATGTCATCATGTTCTCCGTCGGATACGCCAAGAACTCCGAGGGTAAGCTGATGCAGAGGTTCGGATGGCTCAACAACCGCGGCGGGGAGAACCGTCTGAACGTCGCCATCTCCAGGGCCAAGAAGAAGATCATGATCGTCACGTCCTTCGACCCGGAGGACCTGCAGGTCGAGGAGACCAAGAACGAGGGCCCCAGGATCCTGAAGAAGTACCTCCAGTACGCCAACGCCGTCAGCAACGGCGACAGGGATCTGGCCGACACCATACTGCACTCCTTCGGAGAAGACCGCTGGAAGGCCGCCGAGGAGCATGACTCCGGGCGCATCGCGGACAGGGTGTACAACGCCCTTACCCGCAAGGGATACACCGTGGAGAGGAACGTGGGGATCGGCGGGTACCAGATAGACCTGGCCGTCAAGCAGAACGAGAAGTTCATCCTCGGGATCGAGTGCGACAGCAGGCTCTACGAGATGTCCTCGTCCACCAGAGAGAGGGACTATCACAGGCAGAAGTACCTGGAGTCCAGGGGATGGAAGATCCACAGGGTATGGACCCCCGGCATGTGGAAGGACCCCGAGAAGGAAGTGTCCGGGATAGTCCGGGCCATCGAGAGAGCCCACTGAGGGATCCCCATGGACTTCGAGAAGCTGTACAGGGACAGGTACTCCTGCAGGTCCTTCGCCCCCGGCGAGGTCGGCGACAAAGACCTCATGGAGATCCTCGAGGCCGGGAGGATGTCCCCCAGCGCCCGCAACCTCCAGCCGACGGCGGCCATCGCCGTCAGGTCGGCCGAGGGGCTCTCGTGGATCGACACCGCGTGCAACAGGCACGGCGCCCCGCTGGCCATTGTCGTGTGCGCCGACGTCCAAGCGTCCTGGGAGAGGCCCTGTGACGGGGAGCGCTCCGGCACCGTGGACGCGGCGATCGCCATGGCCCAGATGATGTACCGCGCAGAGGAGCTCGGGTACGGGACCCTCTGGATAGGGATGTTCGACCCCGTGAAGGTCTCGGGGGCGTTCGGCCTCGAGGACAGGCTGACCCCGGTCGGCATCCTCGCAGTGGGCCGCAGGGCGGACAGGACGTCGGCCAACCACGGGGCCAGGAAGCCCATGGGGGAGTTCGTCAGGCACGCCTGACCTCCTCCTATTTTTAGGCTGAACTAAATCTAAATATCCCCACCATCATGCGGATGGCATGTCAAAGACCACTCTGAAGATCGAGGGCATGATGTGCGAGGGCTGCGTCAAATCCGTCAAGGCCGGCCTGGAGGAGGTCGGCGGCGTCCGGTCCGTGGAAGTGAGCCTCGAGAAGGGCACCGCCGCGGTCGTCCATGAGGGCGTTTCCGACGAGGCGCTCATCGCTGCGGTCGTCGATGCAGGGTTCAGGGCATCCGTCAAGCGCGGCCTGTTCTCATGACATCCCGCACGTTCCGCATCGGGGGGATGACCTGCGCCGCATGCGTCGGCAGGGTCGAAGGCGCCATAAAGGCGCTGGACGGGGTGTCGTCGGCGTCCGCCAACCTGGGGAGCGGCACCGTCGCGGTGGAGTACGATCCGAGCAAGGTCGGCGAGGAGGACATGGCCCGCGCCATCTCCACGGCAGGCTACCGGGTGGTGGACGACGATATCCTGAAGGCCTCCGAAGACGAGAAGGCCGCCCTGAAGATCCGCTTCAGGGACCTCGTCATATCCATTGCCTTCACCATACCGCTGAGCATCGTCGCCATGGGGCATATGTTCGGCCTGGAGATCCCTCTGGACCCCCTGCCGTTCTGCCTCCTCCAGCTTGCCCTGTGCATCCCCGTGATGTACGGCGGCCGGAGGTTCTACAAGAAGGGGATCCCGGCCCTGTTCACCCGCAGCCCCACCATGGACTCGCTGGTGTCCGTCGGGACGCTGGCATCCCTCTCCATGGGGCTGTACAGCACATATCTGGTCTACGGCGGCGACATGCATGCGATGCACTCGCTGAGCTACGACTCCGTCGGGATGATCATCTCGCTGGTGAGCATCGGGAAGTACCTGGAGGCCAGGTCGAAGATCCGCACCAACGACTCGCTCTTGAAGCTGCTGTCGCTGGCCCCCGAAGAAGCCGCCGTCATCAGGGACGGAGCCGAGATAATCGTCCCGTCCTCCGAACTGGCAGCGGGCGACATCGTGCTCATAAGGCCGGGCTCCAAGGTCCCTGCGGACTCCGTCGTCGTGTCGGGAGCATCCACAGTGGACGAGTCCATGCTCACCGGGGAGAGCGTCCCCGTCGAAAAGAAAGAGGGAGACTTGCTCTACGGCGCCACCGTGAACGGCTCGGGGAGCCTGAGGGCGAGGGTCGAGAAGGCCGGAGAGGACTCCGTCCTGTTCCAAATAGCCCGCATGATGGAGATGGCCCAGAGCACCAAGGCGCCTGTGGCGGGCATCGCGGACAAAGTAGCGGCCGTCTTCGTGCCGGCGGTCATGCTGATCGCCGTGCTGGCGGGGCTCGGATGGCTGCTCGCCGGGCACGAGCCTCAGTTCTGCCTCACGATCGCCATATCAGTGCTCGTCATATCCTGCCCCTGCGCCCTCGGTCTGGCCACTCCGCTGGCCATAGTGATCGGCACGGGCGTCGGGTCCAGGCACGGGATCCTCTACAAGACCGCCGCATCGCTGGAGATGGCCGGCAGGATAGACACCGTCCTGCTGGACAAGACCGGGACCTGCACGATCGGACATCCCGAGGTCGTGTCCGTCTCGGATCCCGGAACCGTGGACATCATGGCAGCAGCGGAATCGGATTCCGAGCACCCGTATGCAAAGGCCGTCGTCAGATACGCGGAATCCAACGGCATCGCCGTCCCGGCCCACGAAAGATTCGAGAGCGCGGCCGGAGGCGGG
>CAVHMZ010000159.1:0-22533 GCA_963637225.1 Segatella hominis | reverse complement strand
AAGGATGTCATCGTCGGCAGCGCGGAGTACCTGCAGTCCCTGGGCATCAGGGTGCCCGAGGGGGCGGAATCAGGGAAGGAGTGCAGCACGGCCGTCCACATGGCCGTGGGATCGGAATATTCATGCACCGCATTCATAGAAGACCCCATAAGGCCCGAGAGCGCCGATGCGGTCGCCTCCCTGAAAGATGACGGCAAGAGGGTCATGATGCTCACAGGCGACAGGGAGAGCACTGCTGAGGACATCGCCGGCCGCATCGGTATCGACGAGGTCTGCGCAGGCATGAAGCCCGACGGCAAGCTCGGAATGGTCAAGAAGCTCCAAGTCCGGCAGGCCCGCGTGGCCATGACCGGGGACGGGATCAACGATGCCCCGGCGCTCACCCAGGCCGACCTCGGCATCGCAGTGGGGTCTGGAACGGACATAGCCGTGGAATCAGCAGACATCGTGATGATGAACGACGACCTCCGCAGCGTGCCGGCGGCGCTGGAGATAGGCTCTGCCGCCCTGAAGAACATCAAGCAGAACCTGTTCTTCGCGTTCTGCTACAACGCGGTCTGCATCCCGATAGCCGCAGGCCTCCCGGTGATCCTAGGGTACGACGGGCTGGTGGACCAGATGCCCATGCTGTCGGCCCTGGCGATGTCGCTGTCCTCGATATCCGTCGTCGGCAACGCGATGAGGCTCAGGAGGTTCTCTCCGCCAGCGATGCGGAGGTGACCTTCAAGGTTCCCGCTCCGCGCTTCCATTCGCGCTCCGTCGAATCTATGCGCAGCGGCTTGGAATGCATGGGGGAATCGAGGGTCAGCGACTCGTACTCGCCGCCCTCCCCCATGATCGATATCCCGTGCTTCCCGCGGAGGGCCTTCAGCTCCTCCACCGCCTGACGGTCGATCCTGCGCCCGAGCCAGCTCTCGTCCAGGCCCTCGGCGTAGCATCCGACTATTATCGACACGATCCCCGAGTCCAAGAACTGGCTCATCACGTAGTCCTGGTCTTTCCTCCACAGGGGAGTGACGACCTTCAGGCCCAGGTCCCCGCAGACGATGTTCATGCGGTCCCACTGGTAGTCGGACCACACGGCCCCGGTCACCACGCCTTCCACGTCCAGGCCTTCCAAGGCGTTCCTGAGGCCCTCCATGTCGCCTTCCTCCGACCCGGTGCTCGGAGCCGTGACCAGCTCCTTCCCCATCGATTCGGCCATCAGCGGCACGATCCCCAGATTCGGGGTGTGGAAGATCCAAGAGGCCTCGTCCTCTGGCATGATGTTCACCAGATACGGGATGTCGTGGCCCATCTGCTCTGCAAGGTACAGTGCGAAAGTGGAGTCCTTGCCGCCGGAATAAAGGGACGCTAGCCTCATGATGGGCATCCCGATGCGATGATATTCTTCAATCCTTCGGGCCTCCGGCCGATATAGATATTATTATAGGGAGGGCATGGAGGAGCCGGAGCGAGCTGAGATGGATGCCGCGGAGATGAAGAGGATCGTTGCAGAGAGAGCAGTAGACGAATACGTCAAGGACGGCATGAACGTGGGCCTGGGAACGGGTTCCACCGCGTACTTCGCCATCAAGCGCATAGGCGAGCTGGTCTCCCAAGGATACGACCTCACATGCGTCGCCACGTCCGTCGGCAGCGAGAGCCTCGCCAAGGAATGCGGCATAAAGGTCGCAGAGCTGGACGAGGTGGACAAGCTGGACGTGACCATCGACGGGGCCGATGAGGTCGACCCGAAGATGCAGCTCGTCAAGGGCCTCGGAGGCGCCCTCCTCAGAGAGAAGATCGTCGCCGCGGCCACTGTCAAAGAGATAATCATCGCCGATTCGTCAAAGAAGGTCGAGAAGCTCGGGACCAAGGCCCCGCTGCCCGTGGAGGTGCTCAGGTTCGGCCACGAGCACACCTGCTTCGCGCTGAAGAGGCAGGGATGCGAGCCTGCCCTCAGGATGAATGGCGGCGAGCCGTTCGTCACCGACGGAGGGAACTACATCTACGACTGCAGGTTCCCTCAGGGGATCGACAACCCGTTCTTCCTGGAATCCAGGATCGACGTGATCCCCGGAGTGGTGGAGAACGGCCTGTTCCTCAACACCGCCTTCGACGTCCTGATCTGCGACAGCGACGGCCAAGTGACCATGATGAGCAGCGCATTGTCGGGAAAAGCCTGAAAGCGTTCCAGATGCCGATACGACAGATGACCGCCAGTAGATATCCTTTAAATACAACCTCGATATTAGCACGTTCCGATTCACATTAAAGGTGATTTATAATGAAGATGCCCAGGACCATCAAGAGATACTGCCCTTACTGCAAGGCTCACACCGAGCAGGAAGTGGAGAGGGTCAAGAAGAAGAAAGCAAGCGAGCTCAAATGGGGTCAGAGGAGATTCAGAAAGGTTACCGCCGGTTACGGAGGTTTCCCCAGGCCCAAGCCCGAGGGAAGGGAGAAGCCCACCAAGAGAATCAACCTCAGGTACAGATGCACCCAGTGCAAGAAGGCCAACATCTCCCCCTGCATCCGCGCCAAGAAGTTCGAGCTCACGGAGTGATTTGAATGACTGGAGATTTCATCAAGATCAAATGCCCCGACTGCGCCAATGAGCAGATCGCCTTCAGGAAGGCTGCGACCAAGGTCACCTGCCACGTCTGCGGCTCCGCGCTCATCGTCCCCAAGGGCGGCGTCGGAGAAGTCAAAGGCGAGATCCTCGAGGTAGTAGGCTGATGTCAAGGGTCAGGGGCTTCCCCGAGCACGGCGAGCTCGTCGTATGCACCGTGAAGAACGTCAGGAACTTCGGTGCTTTCGTCACACTCGACGAGTATGACGAAAAAGAAGGCTTCGTCCATGTCAGGGATGTCGCTTCTGGCTGGGTAAAGTACATCAGGGACTACATCAGGGAAGGACAGAAGATTGTCTGCAAGGTTCTGGGCGTTGATTCTTCAAAAGGACACATCGACCTTTCCCTGAAATCCGTAAACGAGCACCAGAAGAGAGAGAAGATCCAGCAGTGGAAGAACGAGAAGAAGGCAGAGAAGCTCGTGGAGATCATCGCCGAGAGGATGAGCATCTCCGTGGACGACGCCTACGACGAGTTCGGGAACAGCCTGCTGGAATCTTATGAAACACTCTACGGTGCCTTCGAATCAGCGGTCGCCGACGAAGAGGGGTTCTGCGAGGAATTCTCCGGCGGCTGGCTTGAGACATTCATCGAGGTGGCCAAAGAGAACGTCATCCCGCCGTCCGTGCAGATCGACGGGATCCTCGAGCTCACGTCTTCCGCTCCAAACGGGATGGAGCTCATCAAGAACGCGCTCCTGGCAGCCGAAGCGGCCGGCCAGGACTACGATGTCGAGATAACCTGCGTCGGATGCCCCAAGTACAGAGTGGTGGTCAACGCCGCCGAGTACAAGGAGGCAGAGGAGATCATGAAAGAGGTCGCCTCGGCCGCGATAGACGACCTCGCATCCAACAATGGAACCGCTGTTCTCAAGCGCGAGAGCAAGTGAGATGGCATCCAAGATCAGGAAATGCCCCTCCTGCGGGAGATACACCCTTTTCAACCAGTGCAAGCATTGCCATCAGGGCACCGTATGCCCTGTCCCGCCGAGATACTCCCCCGAAGACCGCATGGGCGAGTACCGCAGAAGAACCATCCGCGAGAGGTACGGTGAGAATGGCAAGCTCGATAGATATTGAATCCTGCATCGAAACGTCCGGCCCGGCGATAGTCGTCGGTCTCCCTGGCGTAGGCAGCATCGGGAAGCTGGCTGCAGACCTCATGGCCAAAGAGCTGAACGCAGAGGTCTTCGCCAGGATTTACTCGTCAGACCTCCCCCCTCAGGTCCTCGTCGGCGAAGACTGCTCGGCAAAGCCCATCTGCATCGAGCTGGCGCTGGCGAAGGCCGAGAAGCAGGACATAGTGTTCGTCCTGGGAGAGTCCCAGGCGTCCACGCCGTCCAGCCAGTACGACCTGACGGAGTTCATATTCAATGCCCTCCTCCCCTACGATCCGTCATTCATCCTGACGCTCGGAGGATACGGCACCGGGGATCTGAAGCAGAGCCCCCGCCTGCTCGGAGTGGTGACAGACCCTGGCCTCAAGCCGCGCCTGGAGGAGGCCGGCGCCGGGCTCTACGCAAAAGAGCCGAAGGGAGGCATCGTCGGGGCCGCCGCGCTCTTCCTCACCATGGGAAAGAGATACGGCATTCCGGCCGCGTCCCTGATCGGAGAGACTTCAGGGTACATCGTCGACCACAGGGGCGCTAGCCATGTGGTTCAGGCGGCCAACGCGCTCCTCGGGACGGACGTGTCCGTGTCCGAATACTCCGACATGACAGACCTGATCGACGAGGCCAGCAAAATGGCCGTTCGGAACGAGAGCATAGAGGCTCCCAGAGAGGACTTGAGCTACATACAGTGAACGGGGGACGGGCATGAATCTGATGGGCAGGAAGATAGGGGACTACATCGGGCTACATGAGGTCCTCATCATGTTCGCCATGATGGTGGCCACCATCATAGCCTGCCTCGTCGGGACGGTGATCCCTCCTTTCGTATCTCCGCTCCTGATCCTGTGCATAATCGGAGGATTGCTCTACGGCCCTTACGCGTGCGCAGGGATACTGACGGTCGATGCCGTGGCCTTCTGTTTCATAGGAGGAGAACTGGAAGACATCGTCCTGAACCTTCTGAACATCTTCGTGATAACCATCCTCCCGTACAGGCTGTGGTACAGCACAGACATGGCGAAGGACAACCGCCCTCCTGTCCTGGACTCGGTGTCCAATGTCGTGAAGTTCGTCTTCGTCATCACCACGACCTCGCTCGTGTACAGCATGATCTGCAACATCAGCACGTCCCTCGCTATCGGACCCCACACGCTGACGATCATGGAAGTCACCACGTTCTTCAACGCGATGTCGTTCTCGTTGATGGCCGGGCTCTCGGCGATCCTGATCCTCAGGTACTTCGGGTTCAGGTTCTACACGCCCAAGTTCGGAGGGACCCCGGACGGCTACCGCAGGAGCCTGGACCGCAGATGGTACCATGTCTGCCTGATCATCGCCATCGTCGCCCCGGCATGGTACCTGTCGGTCACGGACGACTGCACGGTCATCGATAGCACCGCGGCCTGCATGTTCATCCTCCTGCTGATCTTCATATTCATCCCCGTAGAGCATTCCTCATCGTCCGAGAAGACGACCGTGGTCTGGGGCCTCAGACTCAACACGTTCAACGGGAGCCTGATGGAGCGCATGATAGCCCTCCTGCTGATCTACGGGGTGCTCGTGTGCGTGGCCACCGTCCTGGGGACGCTGGCCGGCATCCTGTCCCCGATATTCGACCTCAGCGAGATCCAGGCGACCACGTTCTACATGAGCGTGGTCCTCGCAGGGTTCTTCCTGCCGTCCATCGCGTACCTCTGGTACCTGGAGAGGAACGTCACCGTCCCGATCCAGACCCTGTCCGTGGCGGCTAGGAACTTCATCGACGACGAGTACGGGGACTCCGGGACGGAGTTCAAGAGGAAATGCATGCCCCTGGCGGACATGGACACCGAGATCGGAGAGCTGGCCAGCTCCCTGATGAAGATGACCGACGACATCGAGGAGTACATCTACGACATAAAGTCGCTGAACAGCGCCCAGGAGAAGTACAAGGCCGAGCTGGATGTCGCCCAGAACATCCAGGAATCCTTCATCCCCAGGAACTTCGACTCCCTCGACGGCACCGGGCTCTCCATAGCGGGGTCCATGGACGCCGCCAGGTACGTGGGCGGAGACTTCTACGACTTCTTCATGGTCGACAGCGACCATGTGGGCCTGGCCATCGGAGATGTCTCCGGGAAGGGGGTCCCCGCGGCGCTGTTCATGGCGGTCACCAAATCGATCATCGAAAGCCAGACCCGCCCCGGGCTGGAGCCCAGCGAGATCATGGCGAAGGTCAACATCAACCTCTGCAGGAACAACAACGAGAACATGTTCGTGACCTCCTGGCTGGGCATCTTGGAGCTCTCCACGGGGAGCCTGAAGTACTGCAGCGCCGGCCACAACCCGCCTGTCATCGTCAGAAGCGGCGCTCCGCCCGAGATGGTGCAATGCAAGCCGTCCCTGGTGCTCGGCGCGAGGGAAGGCGTCAAGTACGCGACGTTCCAGATAGACATGTCCGTCGGGGACAGCATCCTGCTTTACACGGACGGGGTCACCGAGGCCAACGACGGCTATCAGGGATTCTACGGCACGGATCGCCTGAAGGCCATGCTGGATGCCCACAGGAGCGAGCCTCTCGAAGAGCAGATCCGCCTCATAAGGAATGACATCGCCGACTTCACCCACGGTGTGGAGCAGTTCGACGACATAACGATGCTGATGTTCAGGTACGACGGGAAGCCGGACCGCGAGAAGACAGAGTGATCAGCTGATGGTCTTGTCGATAGTGAGGATGTTCTTCCCGTCCTCGCGGCGATAGCTTATGCCGTCGACGTTGTTCTTGACGAGGAATATCCCGAGCCCGCCGATGTTGCGGTCGTCCAGGGGGAGCTTGATGTCCGGATCGGGCTTCTCGAGGGGATCGAACTCGGAGCCTGTGTCCACAAAGGTCAGAGTGACCTTCATCTTGTCCTTCTCCACGGAGCATGTGATCTCCACGTCGCCGGAGCCGGGCGGACTGTAAGCGTACTTCGCGATGTTGACGAAGACCTCCTCCACGATGAGCTGGAGCTGATGCACCGCCTCTTTCGACGGCGAACTGCGGGAAAGGCAGGAATCGACGAAATCCAAGACCTCATACAAGTCCTCGGCCTTCGAAGGCACGCTCAGCGTTCTTGAAAATGACTTCTTCCAGAAGCTCATCAGACTCTAATCGCGTTCTACTACTTTAACCCAGGTCATCGGGGCCGCGGCCGCCCTCGGCGCCGAAGGCCATGCGATAGTGCTCCGAAGGGAAGAGAGGCCAGAACGCCGCGTAAGCGACCCATGACCTGAGCGGGGGAAGGTCGAGCCCGGGAGGCACGAAGTGCCCGCGGACGCGGCAGTCGAAGAGGCAGGCCAGCACGATGACCGACACAGCGGCCACAAGGACCGGGTTGAAAGAGACGATCCCTGCGGCGGTGGCGGATATGCCCATGCGGTAGAGGAGGTTGACGACCACCAATAGCACCGCCGCGCGCACGGCCTTCTTCCAGGAGCGGGGATCTGCCGAAGACAGCGTGAGGAGCGAATCCACGGTCATGAACATCAGGGCGGTGTCGACGACGAACGACACCAGCGCGGCCTCGCGGAACCCGTATCCGGACGAGAACCCGATGCCGAGGACGATCAGCTTGGCCACGTATATCCCGACGATGGCCGTCATGAACAGCTCTGCGATCCTCAGCGCCACAGGGCGGACGGCCTTCGAGAGCAGGGACGATGCGAGCTCCCCGATGCTATCTGCGCCCAGTCTCCCACGGATATCCGACATCGGCCCTTGACTGAATTCATATCTGATAAAGGATTCCGCCTCCACATGGGAAGGAACGCCGATGCGGACAGGTTCGTCGATTGCGTGGTCGGCCGCGGGAGATACGACTCGGTCACGAGGACGACCCTCCTGCTGGCATCGATGCTCGTGCCGGCCATCTTCGGCGCGGCCATCGCGCTCCTGGCGTCATCGAGGTACCCCGATGTCTTCGATCCCGGCCGCGACGCGGCCCTCGCCGTGGCGATGATCGTCTCGATAGAGTGCGGGATGATCAGCTTCATACTCCTGTTCATGAGCCGCAGATCCAAGCGCCATATGCGCCGCGACATGGAATGGATGTCGTCGCTGTGCGATTACGTGGACAGCATCGGAGGCGATTCCGCCGAGATGAGGAGGCTTGCCGGGAAAGCGGACATGCTGGGCGCCAAGATAGACAACGGCGCGTCCATGGCGATCTGGGCGTTCACCGCGCTGTTCATCTGCGCCGTTGGGGCGCTGTCCTACAGCGACGCGGACGTCCTCGGCCCCAACGTGCGGCCCGTGTGCGCGGCATGCTACGTCCTTCTCCTGGCCCAGTACCTCCTGACCGCAGGGTCTGTGTCCAGGTTCCCGAGCAAGCACGACATGGCCCAGTGCGACTTCACGAAGGCGCTCGCCCGCGAGCTCCGCTCCAAGGGGATCCTCATCGATCCGATGAAGAGGAGCACGGGCGGCCTGCACCCTGTCGTGAGCACCGCGCTGTTCATCGTCACCCTGGGGCTGTCCTCGCTGGCGATGATAGTTGTCTCCAACATCAGGTTCAACAACCACATCAAAGGGCAGTGGAAGTACGAGGAGAAGGTCATGGAGGCCCTGATGAAGGCCCAAGGGGCTTCGGGGCTTGAAGGGTGCCGAAGCGAGCGAAATTGGTATATTCTATATTTCCATGCATATTCCGGTATCGGCCATGTTCGGATTCAAGAAGCAGGAAGAGCCCCTGACAGCCACTTATACCGAGAATGACGGCGGAATCGTCATAAAGCTCAAAGGGAGGCTCGATTCCATAACAGCCCCGGGATTCCAGACCGAAGCGGTCGAGAAGTGCAAGAACAAGCCTGCAACGCTCGACATGGAGAGCGTCAGCTACCTTTCCAGCGCAGGGCTCAGAGCGATCCTGTCCCTCGACAAGGCCACCGGCCGCGACAACAAGCTGACCATAGTCAATGCGACCGGCGGAGTGAAGGAGGTCCTGGACATGTCGGGCTTCAGCGATTTCCTCTGATGCGGCTTGTCCATCATGTTTATATAACTGGTCGATATCCCAGAAATCAACCCCACTTAGCTCAGACTGGCCAGAGCGGCTGACTGTAGAGTGTTTTCGGAAGAAACCGATGCAGCCGCTGAAATCAGCAGGTCCCCTGTTCAAATCAGGGAGTGGGGACCATTTTTTCATCGCACACCGTCCACTGCTCACGGCTTCATTAGCTATGGGCTCTATCGTGATTGATTCTATTATTTCAGAATTTATCTACAATATGTTCGATTATTTCTGAAAATTCAGAATTTTTTTATAGTGCAGACCCTTGCTGAACCGCATGGAGATCATCAGGAAGGACTACCTGGACACGCTCTCGGCCTCAAAGGACATACCCAGCACGGTGAAGGTTCTCACGGGGATGAGACGCACCGGGAAGACCACGGTCCTGAACCAGTACATCGGCCGCCTCCTCTCGGAAGGCGCGTCCGCAGACATGATATTCCATGTGAACCTCGACCTTCAGATGAAGGGGCCCGACCTGGATTGGCTGCACGGGCAGATGAAGCAGGTCCTCGAGAGACCCGGCATGCACTACATCCTCATCGATGAGATCCAAGAAGTGGAAGGGTGGGAGCGTCTCGTCGCCGTGCTCGTCGCCAGAGGGGATTGCGACGTGTATATAACCGGATCGAGCTCCAAGATGCTCTCTTCCGAGCTGTCCACCAAGCTCTCCGGACGTTACATCGAGATCGATATCCTCCCGCTGTCCTTCCGCGAGTACCTGGAGCTCCATCCGGGCGACAGGGAGACACGGCTCGCGGAGTTCCTGAGATACGGCGGGCTCCCGATGATAAGCCCCGAAAGGGGAGAGGACATATGCATATACCAATCGGAGGGGGTCTTCAACACCGTCCTCATGAAGGACATCCTCTCACGCATCTCCGGAAGCCCGAGGCGGCTGACCTCGATCTGCAGGTTCCTATACTCCAACATCGGCAACGCGACGAACCCGGACAAGATCTCGGAATCGCTTGGCATCCCCAAGGACAGCGTCTACAAGCTCATGGACGAGATCGTCTCGGCCCACCTGTTCTACCATGCCGACAGGTACGACATCGTCGGGAAGAGGTACCTGGCATCCAAAGGGAAGTACTATGCGACCGACCTGGGGATGAGGCATATGCTGCTGAACCCAGGGGACCTGGCCGATACGAGCAGACCGCTGGAGAACGCTGTCTTCTTCGAGCTGATGAGGAGAGGCTACAAAGTGTCTGTCGGCAGCTACAGGGACTCCGAGATAGACTTCACCGCCATGGGGCCTGATGAGGTGCTGTACTTCCAGGTCACCCAGACGATGCTGTCGGAGGAGACCAGGGACAGGGAGCTGCGGCCGTTCAGAAATGTCAGAGACAACTATCGCAAGATCGTCCTGACAACCGACCGTCTGGGGCTGGGATCCTATGAAGGGATAGAAGTCGTAAACGTGATCGATTGGCTGTGCGGAGACAGCTGATGGGGCCCGGCGGGCACATTCCGGCACGGCTTTCATAGGACTCTTCAAGCATTTTCCCTCATGAAAGTAGTAATCCATTCCTCAGATTCCCTCATGAAAATAGAACTTTGACCTTGTGATTCGCTCATGAAAATAGAACTTTGACCTTGTGATTCGCTCATGAAAATAGAACTTTGACCTTGTGATTCGCTCATGAAAATAGAACTTTGACCTTGTGATTCGCTCATGAAAATAGAACTTTGACCTTGTGATTCGCTCATGAAAATAGAACTTTGACCTTGTGATTCGCTCATGAAAATAGATATATGTATTCAGACAGCATCTATGGCAACGGTCACATGGAACGGAAGATAACTTTAGAGCTCTTGAAATGGAAGTCCAATCCGAATCGTCTCCCTCTGATAGTGACTGGATGCAGACAGATCGGCAAGACATACTCGATCAAAGAATTCGTTTCGAAGGAGTATAAGAGCTACATCTACATCAACTTCGAATCACAGGCTGAGAAGAAAGAACTGTTCAAAGGAGACCGCAGTGCTGAAGAACTGATCCCCAGGATCATCTTTTCCGAAAGGGTCCGCATGTATGCGGGAAGATCTGCAATAGTGCTTGACGAGATACAAGACTGCCCCGAAGCCTACTCGGCGCTCAAACAGCTGTCCGAAGACAAAAGGTATGATGTCATATGCAGCGGATCGTTCCTCGGCCTCAACCTCGATGACAGCGATAGCCTGTCGCCCCTCGGCTATGTCAATATCATTCAAATGCATCCAATGGATTTTGAAGAATATCTATGGGCCACAGGAATCGACAAGAACCTCATCGCCCAGATCCGTGCCAACATCCAGAATCGGGAGCATATCGATGATTACTTCCATCAGATGTTTACCAAATACTTCAGAATGTACATGGTGGTAGGCGGGATGCCGGCAGCAGTCAAAACGTACATCGAGACTAAGGACTATGTCGTAACATATGACACCTTGGAGGAAATAATCAGGATACTGAAGGCAGATACGGGCAAATACTCTCGCAAAGCTGGACGCGTTAAAATCAACTTGTGCCTTGACTCCATACCGCACCAGCTATCCAAAGTGAACAAGAAATTCATCTATGCGGACGTTGAGAAGAAAAAAGGCGTAGGAAAAAAGACATACAGAAACTCGCTCGAATGGCTGAAAGAAGCTGGATTGATATCACTGTGCTACAATCTCACGGAACCGAACAAGCCCCTGTGCGGCAAGGTCCTTGAGGATTCGTTCAAAGTCTTCATGAACGACACAGGCCTGCTCATGGCACTCATGAATGCAAATGACCCTGCTGATGTCGGACTGAGAGACCCCTATTCCAATAACGGAGCAGTAATGGAATGCGCTGTAGCCTCGGCTTTGACGAAGAACAAATACCCACTCTACTACTACGCCAAACCAGACAGCTCGCTGGAAATCGATTTCGTCACCGAATTCAAAGGGACTCCGATGCTGATCGAAGTGAAATCTGGAAGGAACAAGAAAGCAAAGTCTCTGTCCACACTAATGGAAGAAAAAGACAGGAAACGTGAAGGGTACAAGATCATGGACTCCAACATCGAGATTGACGAACGGGGGATCGTCCATCTGCCCCTCTATGCCCCCTGCTTCTTCGAGGAAGTCAAAGTCTCGAACATCCCCGCGCCGCCGTCTGCCGAGGAGGTCAACGAGATGTTCCGTCGGAAAAGCCAAGGCGCGTGAGCTGTTCCGATCGAAACCGGCTGTCAGAGCCGGAACCGACCGCGCCCATCCGGATTGCAGCTCGATTCCTGATCAGAACTCGAGAAGGGCCGTGATGAGACATTCCGATCTTCTGACCGTATCGGCCTCCGGCACCCGCCGGAGCCCGTTGCATCCGACGATACGACCTTATCCGACGCTTCCATCCGGACTGCAAGGAGACACCGATATGACGAAGGGACTCGACCCCACGCTCGAAGTACGCAGCCTCACCACAGACGACCTGGACAAGTACAACGCGCTCCTGCGCTACGCCTTCCAGGTCACCGAAGAGGACCTCATGAGGGCCGGATGGAGGGACGACGAGATCATGCAGTCCAAGTTCCCGATCCTCGAGAGGGCCGACGTCATGGGCTGCTGGGACGGGGACGACCTGGTCTCCCAGATAGCCGTGTTCCCCCTGAGGATGAACATCCATTCCGCGGTGTACGACATCGGGCACATCACCAGCGTGTCCACGTATCCGGAGTACTCTGGGCGCGGGATCATGAAGCGCCTGCTCCGCATCGTCCTCACCAGGATCAGGGAAGACGGCAGGTCCCTGGCGCTGCTGTTCCCCTACTCCATCCCGCTGTACCGGAAGTTCGGATGGGAGATCGTCTCCAACAAGATCTCGTACAAGGTCAAGGACACTCAGATCTATCCGGGCCGCAGGACCGACCGCGCCCCGGGCTACGTCCGCAGAGTGGCTTGGGACAACCCCGAGTTCATGAACCTCCATGCGCGCTTCGCGCTGAGGACCCATGGCTGCATCCTCAGGGACCAGGTCGCCTGGGAAGAGTACTGGAGGTGGGACGAGGAGGACACCATCGTCGCCATGTACTACAACGAGGGCGACGAGGCCATGGGCTACATGGTGTACATGATCAAAGAGGATGTCATGCACATCAAGGAGATGGTCTATCTGAGCATGGAGGCGCAGAAGGGCCTTTGGGACTACATCAGCGCCCACTACTCCATGATCGACGAGGTCCGCGGCAACTCGTACAGGAACGAGCTGATGGCCTTCATCCTGGAGGACGGGAACGTCACGGAGGCCATCCGCCCGTACATGATGGCCCGCATCGTGGACGTGAGGATGTTCTTCGAGGACTACAGGGCCGATGACGCGGAAGCGGACGTCTGCTTCGCGTTCAAGGTGGAGGACCCGTTCCTGGAGTGGAACAACGGGACGTTCAACGTCCTGTTCCACAAGGGAAGGGCGGAGCTCACAGACAGGGAGCCGGACCATTTGCTCTCTATGTCCATCGGGACGCTGACCACGCTCCTGCTGGGGTACATGTCCGCGTCGCAGCTGGAGAGGCTCGAGAGGATCGAGGGGCCGCACAAGGCCATAGAGGCCCTGGACGAGATCCTGATCCATGAGATACCTTACATCTCGGACTACATCTGAGGGCGCGGGTGCCTGGGAAAGCCCATGTCCGATGCGCTTCGGAAATCGTCCATGACATGATTGAACCGGTTCGGACCAGTCCGAGAACCGATAGATGCCGACAGAGAGCACTGAGCACGATGAACATAAGAAAGGAGTCTGAGACCGTTGAGTTCGAAGAAAGCCTCGCCCGGCTGGACGAGGGGATCCTCAGCCTCACGGCGATGCTGAACAGGTCCAACGCCGGAACGGTCTATTTCGGCATCGACGGCGACGTCGCCGGAATGAACATCGCCGATTCCACTCTTGAGAAGATCAGGAATGCTGTCCGCGATGACGTCCGGCCCCATGCGCTCGTCGATGTCCGGATAATGGAGTCGGACGATGGGAAGAGATACATCGCCATAAGCTCCAGCGGCTACGACGTCCCGTATTCCTGCGATGGCAGGTACTTCATCAGGCATGGCGCTTCGAACGAATCGGCTTCCCCCGAGCTTGTGGCCAAGATGGTCCTGTCCAGAGGCTACGATTCGATGAGGGAGATGGATTCTTACGCTCAGGACCACACGTTCTCCGCCCTCGGCGACATGATGTCCTCCAGAGGCCTTCGCCCTCGCAACGATATCGATTTCTACAACAGCATTGGTCTGCTGACAAGAGGGCGCAGGTTCAACCTGAATGCGTGGATCCTGTCCGATGAGAACCATCTCATGATGCAGATAGTGGAATTCGAGGGCCTGGACAGAACGGCGTTCTCCAAACGGACGGACTACGGCAACCAATGCATGTTCATGAGCATGAAGGCCGTCTTCGATTCTATGCAGTCCCGCAACGAGACAAAGACGGACGTGGCCTCAGGCGACCGCGTCGATACGGACCTCTTCGACCTCAACTGTTTCAGAGAAGCTTGGTACAACGCCTGCCTCCACAACAGCTGGCGCACGGGAATCCCGCCTCTTGTGGCGATCTTCGACGACCGCATCGAGGTTCAATCCAGCGGCTTGACGCCCTACGGCATCCCTATGAGCGACCTCTGCAATGGGCGCAGCGCGCCTGTCAACGGCTCCTTGTTCAGATTGGCCGCCATGATGGGATTCGTCGAGAACACCGGCCACGGGATCCCCACGATCGTCGAGAGGTACGGACCTGATTCCGTGAAAGTGTCCGAGGGCTCTGTGACAGTGACCATCCCGTTCGCCTTCGAACCGTCTTATGTCGCGGCAAGGAAGGCCAGGGCGCGCGGGGATGTGGCGCTGGACGACAGGGAGCAGATGGTCCTGGACTACCTCAGGATGCACAGGCACGCGAAGATCTCCGAGATGGCCGAGAGCATCGGCCAGAGCGAATCCGGGATCAAGCGGGCAATCTCGTCCCTGAAGCAGAAAGGACTGATCGAGAACGAAGGCACCAACCGCAACAGCATCTGGAATGTGCTGATCTGATGACTTGCGACTGAGCTCCGAACTGCTTGCGAACTAGTTCGGACTAGTCCGGACTGGTTCGCAGAGCATTGGCCGTCAGACAACATTCGAACCGAGAGCATTATCATCGTCCTGCCGATGCATCGGCATCATGTGGAGGATCGGAGACCTGCAGATACCCGGACCCGTTGTGCTGGGGCCCATGTCGGGCTACACCTTCAGGAGCTACAGGGAGTTCATGCAGCCGTTCGGAGCGTCCGTGGTCATGACCGAGATGACCTCCGACGGCGCCGTGCTGAACAACCCGTCCTGCAGGCCGGAGTACCTGGAGTTCGGGAGATGCCCGTTCACCGGCCTCCAGCTCTTCGGGAGCAGCCCGGAGCAGATGGCCGATGCCGCCGCAGAGGCGCTGAGGATCAATCCGAACATAGACTTCATCGATGTCAACATGAGCTGCCCGGTGGAGAAGGTCATGCGCAGCGGCGCGGGCTCCGTGCTGATGTCCGATCCGGCGAGATGCGGGGAGATCGTCCGCTCGATCAAGAAGAGAATAGACATCCCCGTGACCGCCAAGATCAGGCTCGGGATGAGCCTGGAATCGCTGACATTCCGCCAAGTCATATCGGAGCTGGAGGATGCCGGCGCGGATGCGGTCTCGCTCCATGCCCGCACCGCCAGGGACAGGTACGCCGGAGAGCCCCGCTACGGCCTGGTCGAAGGCCTCGGGAAGGAGATGGGCGTGCCGCTGATCATATCCGGCAACATCTACACCGCCGAAGACGCCCTCCGCGCCAAGGAAATCGCTAAGGCGGAAGCGGTCATGGTCGCCAGAGGAGGAGTGGGCAACCCATGGCTGCTGACGCAGACGGACCGCCTCCTGAAGGACGGCACGATGCTCCCGTACCCGACGGTCTCCCAGCAGATCGACTGGTGCATCGGGCTGGCGGAGAGGGTCTTCGACGAGAAGGGCCCCGACGTCGGCGTCAGCAAGATGCGCAGCATCGCCCCGAGGTTCATAACCGGATGCCGCAGGTGCAGAGAGCACCGGCTGAGGCTCGCGACCGGGATCGGCGATTGGGATTCCATAGTTTCCATACTCGAGGAGATAAGGTCCGAGAAGGGGGACGTGCGGATCATGTCCGTCGGCAGAAAGGCATGAGCCAGACAGCGGTTTTTTCCGATACGGATATAAGCATGGAGAACATTAACTCCTTAGGGTGGATGCATGGAAGAAATGGTGCTACTGACGAGTCTCGCGCTCTTCACGCTTCTCGCTGCGGCCTGTTCCATAGTTTTCAATCGCATCAAGCTGCCTCCGCTCATCGGGTACATCGTCGCAGGGATCATCATCGCGAACGTCTGGACGGTCACCGAGGAGAGCCATGAGGTCGTCAGCATACTGTCCGACATAGGATTGGTCATGCTGATGTTCTGCATAGGCCTGGAGATCAACCTAAAGAAGATCAGGAAGCAGGGGCTCTTCGCCATAGAGGTGGCCATCATCCAATTGCCGCTGATGGTCCTGGGAGGGATAATCGGCGGGTCCCTGATGGGATTCGACAGCGTCCAATGCATCTGCCTGGGCGCCATCATATCCGGCTCCAGCACGGCAGTCGTCATGGCGGTCCTGAAGTCGCAGAACCGCCTGGACAAGGAGCACATCGAGATGCTCGTCCTCATCACCATCATGGAGGACATCGGCCAGGTCATCATACTGTCGATGATCACCCCGATCATCGCGGGGCAGAACATGAACATCAACGAGCTCATCGTGATGATCGTCAGCATCCTGATCTTCATGATAGTCAGCCTCGTGGTGGGGCTGAGGCTCATCCCGAAGATGATCAACTGGGTGTCGGACAACGTCTCGGACGAGATCCTGACCGTGTTCTCCGTCGGGCTGGCGTTCGGCATGGCGCTGCTGTCCATCTACATCGGCCTCTCGATGGCCATCGGGGCGTTCCTGATGGGGATGATGATAGCCGCCAGCAGGAAGAGCAAGGACATCAACCACAAGATAGAGCCCATGAGAGACCTGTTCATGGCCGTCTTCTTCATCTCGATAGGTATGGAGATAACGGTGTCCACGCTGCTGGACAACCTCTCGACGATCTTCCTGTTCTACATACTGTTCGCCACGCTGAAGACCGCGACGGTCTTCCTGGCCTACTGGATCGGAGGGGAGTCCTGCCGCAACGGGTTCCTGTCCGCCACCGCCCTGGCGGCCATGGGAGAGTTCGCGTTCATCATCGCTTCCGAGGCTCTCGGATACGGGGTCGTGGACAATGCGTTCTACACCTCGGTCGTCGGAGCCGCGCTGGTCTCGATGGTGCTGCTGCCCTTCATAACGAAGTTCGCCCCCGAGATATGGGACGGGGCCGTGGCGAAGTGTCCCAAGCCCGTGTACAATGCCGCCTGCAAGCTGAACACGGCGAGGGACAATATGTACAACCGCGTCTCGGCCACGTCCATGAGGTCGCAGAAGGCCGTCCGCAGGAGCATGACTCACACCTACATCAACATCCTGGCCATCGCGCTGATAGAGATCCTGTTCTACGTCGGGCTGAAGCCCGCGGTGGACTGGATGACCGAGAGCTTCGGGTCCAGCTACCTCGTGTGGGGGGTGCTGATGCTGACCCTGAACTTCCTGATCCTCGCGGTGCCCATCTACCACCTGGTGAACAACGTCAAGTTCCTGGACGAGCTGATCATCACCGGAGCTCGCCACATCGCCAAGAGGGAAGGGTCGAAGAGCGAGCCGATGGAGATCTACCAGAAGTTCCTGGACATCAACACGTACATAGTCGTGGTGGTGATCGATGCGCTGGTCATCATCCTGGTGCCGAACTACCTGGCCATGTGGATACACCTGGTGGTGCTCGCGGTCGCGGCCGCCATCATGCTGGTGTTCTACCGCAGGAGACTCAAGCCCAGCTCCAGCGCGGAGCCGTCGGAAGAAGAGTCCGAAGAATGACCTGAGATGTCAGCGCCTGCGAACCTGGCTGCCTATGCCGTCGCGGATGCGCTCGGTCTCGGCCCTGATGCTGGCCACCGTCCTCTTGGCGGTGCGGTCCGCAGACCTGGCGGTCTGCCTGGCCTGCACCCTCAGCGCAGACGGGGAATGCATCATGAACTTCGCAAGGGAGGCGGATGCCATCTGGACCTTGCGGGGGACGGTCTTCTCCAGGCCGACGACGTCGTTCCTGTGGTCTTTTATCGAATCCAGGAACGAGTCCACGTCATGAGCGTCGGAAACCGTGACCACGCGCCCCAGCTCTCCGAGGGTGTGCCCGTCGGAGCCTCCGGTGAATCCGAGCCCGTGGCGGGCGGCGGCTTCCAGCGCCTTGAGGTTCGACTCGCGGGTCATCCCGCTGCATATCACCTCGTAGGCGTCCATCCTTAGGACGGTGGCCTCGTCAAGCACGTGGCGGCGGACGCAGACCTCCGCGCCTTTGAGGGTGCCCATGTACCCCATGGGATGGGCGGCCGACACGACGCAGCTCTCGCCTTCGAGCAGGTCGAGGAGGGCCGCCGTGGGGAGGTTCCTCAGGGCGAGCCAAGGGCATTCCCCCAGCTGAGGGCGGATAGACCGGTACCAGAACCGCTCCAGCTCCTTGAGGTCGTAGAAGTAGACCAGGATATGGGGGCCGTCGGTGGTGCTCACCTCCATCCCGGGGATCACCGGGACGGAGAGCTCCGTGCCCTTGATCTTCGTCAGCGACGAGATGAGGTTGTGGTCGGTGACCGCCAGCCCGATCCCCCGCTCCTCGGCGAGGGACAGGGCGGACTTGATGTCCGTGAACGAATCGGAGCAGCTGGTATGGAAATGCATGTCCATGGCCATGCGGCCGCTCTCGCGGATCCCTTCCCAGTCAGGCTTGGCGAACACCGCTTCCATGGTATCATCTCATGCAAAGGGAGCGCCAGGCGTCCTCGGACTCTGCGAGCACGGACTCGGCGTCGAGCGTCGCTATCTTCCCGCCGTCCACGACGACGTCTCCCTGGCAGAGCACGGTCTTGACGTTCAGGCTGTTGCCGGAATAGACGATGTTGGCGACGATGTTCTCCGGGAGCAGGGGCCTCAGGTTGGGCGCCTTTCCGTCGAGTATGACGATGTCGGCGTACTTCCCGGGCTCGATGGACCCTATCGAATCCTGCATCCCGACGGCCTTCGCCCCGTTCACGGTGGCGAAGTCCAGGAGCTCCTGCGCGGCCGCGACGGTGGGGTCCCACCGGCTGGACTTCTGCAGGAGGCCGAGGATCTTCATCTCGGCGAACATGTCCAATGTGTTGTTGGTGGTGCTCCCGTCCGTCCCGACCGAGACGTTCACGCCGTACTTCTGGAATTCCGGAACGGGGGCGACGCCGCCGGTGGCCAGCTTCATGTTGGAGACGGGGCATGAGGACACCGACATCCCCGCCTCGCCCATCAGCCTGACCTCCCTGAGGGTCAGCCATGCCGAATGGGCGGCGACGCCCCTGGGGCCCAGCACGCCGATGTTCGACAGCCACTCGGCCGGGCGCATGCCCGTCTTCCTCTTGTGGTCGTTGACCTCCCCTCTGGTCTCGGAGAGATGGAAGTTCATGGGCGCGCCGACCTTGTCGGAGAACTCCTTCGCTCCGACGCAGGTCTCCTCGCTGCACACGTACACTCCCTGGAGGCCTACTCCGGGGACGATCTTCCTCTCGTCCCTGAACCTCTGATGGAAATGCTTGCAATTCTCCAAGGGATTGCCGTTCTGAGTGGTGCACTCCTGGTCCAGGACGCACCAGCAGAGCACCCCTCTGATGCCCGCCTCCCGGACGGCCCTGGCGATGACGTCCTCGGAGTAGTAGAGGTCCATGAAAGTGGTGGTGCCTCCGCGCATCATCTCCATGCAGCCGAGCTTGGCGCCCAGCGCGAGGTCCGCATCGGTCCTGTCGGAGTCTATCTTGAAGACCTTGTCCAGAAAATCAGGGAAGGTCAGGTCGTCGACGACCCCCTTCATGACAGACATGGCCACATGGGTATGGGTGTTGACCATCCCCGGCATGACGATGTCGCCGGCGGCATCGATCTCCCTGTCGGCAGCGCCCTTGTACTCGGGGCCGACCGAGACTATCCTCTCGCCGTCGATGACCACATCCCCTTTCAGGATGCGCCTGGAACCGTCTTGCGTGACGATCCATCCGTTGCGGATCGCTGTTATCATGGGCCCCTGATTGGAAGATGTCGTATTAACCGTTGGCACGGAAAGACATTCAGTCCAGGCATTCTCAAAGCTCCATCGTCTACTTGCAGTTTTACTTATGTGTCAGACGTTGGATGTGTTCCGGCATTATCCCCTTTAAACCCTATAAGCTAAAAAAAACCTCAGTCCAGGATAGTCATCATCTGGTTGAGGGTTCTATCCGGACTGCAACGTATCAGTTTGAACCCATATTTTTCATAATATCCAATGAGCCCATCCTCGCAATCGAGACGAATCATTCTGCAACCAACCATCGCGTTGCATACTGAAATCATTTTAAAAGCACGGTTGATTAGCTCCTTGCCGAATCCAGGCGGAGAGGCTTTAGAGCGGCAAAGCTGACCGAGAAGGTACGATTGAGCAACACCTGTAGCTGATTCGATATTCATGCGTTTGAGAGTGCTTTTGCTTAAGCGATTTTCTTCCGGATGCGTGTGCATTTTACACCTAACGTGAAAAACCCCAGGATTTGGGCATCATTGTCCAGAACAAGATGCGTTCTGGACAAACCTCTGAGCTCCATCGCAATGGCATCCTCACGCAAGAATTTCACCGGTGACGCATCGTCACATACCGGAACAAATCCAGACAACATTAATTCAGCCCCATCCCGCCCGATATCCTCGATGATGGTCTTCAAACCCAAATTCTGCGCGTGTAAGTAATCCTGCCTTCTTCCGTATTTAAAGCGGACCCCGTTCTCTGATATGCTGGCCATGGACAGGTGGGGAGTCTTTATTTATTATTACTTACATACCGTTTATGGTAAGTAATTATGGCCAGACCTAGGCAGGGAGATGGGATTAAGCGCACTATCAGGCAGCGCGGGGACAAGTTCTATGCCTACGAGATAACGTCCGTGATGGAAAACGGCAAGAAGAAGACTGTTTCCAAGTATCTCGGACGCGTCGATCCGGAGACGAAAACGCTCATGGAGAAGATTCCCGAGAAAAGCAAGGAGGCTCGTCAGAAAATCTCGGAACAACGCAGCATCGAGGTCCTCAGGGACATCCGCGTGGCGGACTTCGGAGCCACGTACTTCCTTGACCGCATCCAGAGGAGGCTGGGCATGGGAGAGGACCTGAACAAGAGCTTCGGAAACATCTCGGTCAGCCTGCTGTCGATCGCTTTCGCGCTGATGCAGTCCAACGGGACCTTCGACTCAGTTGAAGGCATCCTCAGACGCACCTGGACCCGTGACATGTACGGCTTGGAAGGCGTGCTGGACTCGGGCACCCTGTCGAAAATGACCAAAAACATAGGGGTCAGCGCACAGGCTAACATCGACCGTTACTTCGAATGCAGGGTCAGGCGCACCAAGGGCATCGTTGCATGGGACACGACGACCATCGGATGCCATTCTGACATGGGCGGCCTGGCCGAGTACGTCGTGAACAACAAGGACAACGAGGACCTGAAGCAGATCAAGCTGGGCCTGGCCACCGATCTGAGAGGGGTGCCGATCATGTACAAGCATTACCCCGGCAACGTCTCCGACATGGACACGGTCAAGAACCTGGCCTCGGACATCGCCGGATACGGCGGGGGAGATGTGCTCTTCGTCATGGACCGGGGGTTCTGCTCAGGCTGGAACCTCCGCTTCATGATCCGGAACGGGTACAGGTTCGTGGTCCCTGCAGTGACATCCGGCAAGGCCATCAAGAAGCTGCTGACCGACTTCAGGTCGAGCAAAGATGCGAAGGACATGGAGCACAACGGCCACATGTACCGCGTCTGGGAGACGGAATTGGGCATCTCCAAGGCCGAGGGCAGGACCAAGGCCGACGGGGACCAGGCATATTCGTTCACCCTTCCGGGAGACGAAGGCCACGCCTCCGAGGGGAAGCTCAGGGCATATGTCTGCTTCGACTCGAAGAAGTACTCCGACGAGGTCCAGAGCCACAAGAAGATGGTGTATGAGCTCATGGAGTTCGCCGAATCCATCGATGCAAAGGACCCTGTCGCCGAATTCAGGAAGAAAGCCGGCAATGCGTTCAGGTACTTCAGCGTGGAACCGGACGGGAGGAAGGTCGAAGTCACCCAGAGGCCCAAATCCGCATCGTTCGAGCAGAACCGTGCAGGATTGTTCGTCATGCTGGCCTCCGAAGGCATCGGCTGGGACGTCATGATGACGGCTTACGACGCAAGAAGGCTCACCGAGCAGGGCTATGACCGCCAGAAGGGCAAGAACAGAAGGTGCCGCACATTCGACAAGGAGACCATGAAGGGCCGTTTCTTCCTCGAGTTCCTGGTGATGACGCTCGGTTGCGAGATCGCGGCGGAGATCCGCGAAGCCGGAGCGGCCGGAGACCTGACCGTCGATGGAGTTATCGCATCTCTGGACTGCATCCAGGTCCGCGAGTACCATGGTGCCCGCTGCATATCTGAGATCGACAAGCGCCAGCGCGAGATGTACAAGGCCTTCGACATCCCCGTTCCCACAGAGGCAACGAGGGGCGAGCTGATCTTCGACACCCCCTGACCGTCCCCTACCCTGCCCCTGAGGACAGGGAGGCACCATTACTTACACAC
>CAVHMZ010000158.1:1058-4475 GCA_963637225.1 Segatella hominis | reverse complement strand
GCATCTCCCTGATGATCAGGGCCTGCCTGAGGAAGCTCTCCGCAGTCTCTCCGCGGAGGGTGACCTTGCATCCGAGGGGCATCCCCTTCCTGATTCCGAGGTCCCTGTTGACGGTCTTGGAGATCGTCTCGACGGACTTCTGCCCGGTGACCATCTCGAGGACCTTCTCGGCCTTCACGAGCCTCTCTCCTGCCTCGCCGACGCCGATGTTGACGACGACCTTATCCACATGGACTTCCCTCATGGCGTTCATTCGGAAGCCTCCGGGAGCTTTATGGCGGGAGCCTGGGCGCCGATGACGAAGCAGTTGGACACGACGGTCTGGCTTCCATCGGTGAACAGGACGATGTTCGGTGCGGGCCCGCGGATGACCTCGAGCGACTTGACGGTCTTGACGGCTCCGGCCTGGGACCCCTCGCTGATGAGGACAGCGGCGCCGTCCTTCAGGGGGAAGTGCTCGAGGACCTTCTGGCCGTCGAAGGCGACCTTCAGGGAGTCGCCGCACTTGTACTCGTTCTTGTCGAGGACGATGTTCCTGCCGCCGCTGAGGTTCAGCTGAACCTTTCCGCCCTTGACGACGGTCTTGTCCTGGATCTTGCATACCTCCCACTCGGCCTCGCTCTTGTCGATGGGGACGAGGGTCAGCTTGCCCTTGTCGGTCAGGAGCATCCTGAACGCCAGGTCCATCTTGGGGATGGCGATGACGTCCATGAATCCGACGGGCGCCTTGGGGTTCTTGACGGCCTTGCCGTCGACGAACATCTCGCGGTTCCCGATGATCCTCTTGGCCTCTCTGGCGGTGTCGCATGCGCCGACCATGTCCCTCAGGACGGTGACGGCGGCCATGGACTCCCCGATGCTGTGGGCACCGGCGGTCTGCTTGGCGACCCAGATGTTGACCTTCCTCTTCAGGGGCCAGGACCTGGGTGCTGCCAGTCTCTTCATGTGGTCGCTCATTGTTTAGCCTCCTTCTTGGAAAGGGAGTCCATCCTCCAGCTGTCCTCGGTGTTCAGCTTGGTGATCACGAGGTTGGAAGCGTGGATGGGGCGCTCTTTGGCGGTCCCGTCCGCCTGCTTGATGGTTATTCCCTCGATGGAAACGCGGCCGGTCTTGGTGTAGACATCCACGACCTTGCCCTCGATGTTCCTGATGTCCTCGTTTCCGCGGACGACGATGACTGTGTCCCCCTTGCAGACCCTTGCGCTGCGGACTCCGTACTTCTCGCGGAGGTCTGCGCTCAGGTGGGCGGAGAGCATCTTCCTCTTCACATGGGAGGACGCGTTGGCCTGGTTCTTCCTCTGAACCCTTGCTTTGCTGCTTGCCATTTCCTGCACCTCACACGATCGTGGACGCGGTCGCGGATACGCGGGGCCACCTCTCGGCTGCCTCCCTGGCGACGGGTCCTTTGATGTCCGTTCCCTTGGTCTCGCCGGTCTCGGTCGTGATGACCGCGGCGTTGTCCTCGAAGTAGACCATCGTTCCGTCGGGCCTCCTCATGGGGCGCCTCTGGCGGACGATGACGGCGAAGACGATCTGCCTCCTCATCTGGGGGGTTCCTTTCTTGACCGAGGCGATGACCAGGTCTCCGACGCCTGCGGAGGGGACCCTCCTTGCGACGCCGTGGTACCCGGGCACCGTGATGATCTCGATCTCTTTCGCTCCCGTGTTGTCGATGACGGCGAGCCTGGAGCCGTTCTGGAGGCCCCTGGTCTGGTTTCCGGAGATTCCCTTCATCTCACTCCACCTTCTCGACTACTACGAAGGACACGGTCTTGGAGATGGGGCGGCACTCTGCGATCTTCACCCTGTCCCCGACCTTGAGGCCGAGGCATGCGGGGGCGTGGGCGGAGTACCTGTTGCTCCTCTTCTCGTATCTCTCGTATTTGGGCTGGTATCTGAGGTAGTTGCGCTCGACGACGACTGATTTGTTCATCTTGACCGTCGAGACTACGCCATCTATGATCTGTCCCCTGACCGGCAGGCTGCCGTGGAACGGGCAGTTGGGGTCGTTGCATTCCGCTTTAGGGGGGACGACGTCGATTCCGATATCTCTGATTTCTGCTGTCATTTTCTCACCTAACCTTCTTGATTCTGTCCTCTGGTCGGTGCATTATCTCTGATCCTTTGATGTCGATCGCTCTGCCTTCGCATGCGAACCTGAATTCGTTTCCTGGCTTGGGTACCATTCTCTCAGTTCCGGCCGATTCGATGGTAAACGTGTTCTTCGTTTCGTCGACCACTTTTCCGGATATCCCGGAGAATGGTGCAGACAGCACTTCCACGTCCAGTCCGATGAACTCAGTTTTGGCGAAGAGATTGTCTCTCATCTGACCTCGGTGCGGAACCCCATTTCCTCCAGGACTGCTTTGACCCTCTTCTTATGGTCTCCCTGGAGCTCGATGCGCCCATCTTTGCAGGTTCCGCCGGCGGCGCACTTGTTCTTCAGCTGCTTGGCCAGATCTCCGATGTCGATGTCGTTCTCATCGATACCGTCGATCACGGTAACGGTCTTGCCGTATCTGCGGCTGTCAATCGAGATCCTAACGGTCTGCTGCTCGCGTGCGATCTCCTCGCACATGCACAGCTCCTTGGGCAATCCGCATACTGGGCAGATCTCGGCCATCAGATCTCTTCCTCCTCCTTCTGGACGGTCAGGATGCGCGCGATGTTCAGCCTGAGGGCGCGGATCGCGCCGGGGCTGGAAGGTGCGCCCCCCATGGCGGAGACTCCCCTCTCGTGCATGAGCTCGTCGCGCAGCTCTTTGAGCTTCTGGTTGCGCTCTTCGACGCTCATGTTCCTGATGTCTGCGGTCTTGAGTGCGGCCATCACTGAGCCTCCTCGGTGGCGGCCTCCTCGGCCGCGGGTGCGGGTGCAGGCGCGCTGAAGAGGTCGGGGAGCACGGCTGCCGCCTCGGTCTTGTTCAGGACGCTGATGTCTGCAGGCATCTTGGCATCCTTGGACATAATCTCGACGGTGACTCCGATGACGCCCATCTTGAGCTTCGCGACCGCGTATCCGTGATCCATGAACTCGGCTTTGGTGTCGCCGCAGAACTTGATGTTGCCCTCTTTGAACTTCTCGGTCCTGTGCCTCTGTCCGGTGAGCTTCCCCGCCACGATGATGTGGCATCCGCGGGCGCCGGCGTCCATGATCCTGCGGACCGTGGAGTGCCCTGCCCTGCGGAAGTGCCATCCCCTCTCGAGGGAGAAGGCCAGCTTCTCGGCCATGATCTGCGCGTTGAGGCTCGCGTTCTCGACTTCCTGAACCTCGATCTGGGGGTTCTCGAATCCGAAGCGGTCCTCGATGACTGCAGTCAGGTTCTTGATGGTCTGTCCTTTCCTTCCGATGACGAGGCCGGGCCTCTCGGTGGTGAGGACGACACGGGTTCCCATGGGGGTCCTCTGGACGTCGAGTCCT
>CAVHMZ010000158.1:0-1048 GCA_963637225.1 Segatella hominis | reverse complement strand
TCCTTGAGGAGCACCCTGCGGATGTTCTCAGCTACGAATTTCCTCTCAGATGCCATTTCACTCGACCTCCTGGATGATGATCTCGACGTTCACGGTGTCCTGGTTCCACTCGGTGGCGCGGCCGTGGGCCCTGGGCATATGCCCGGGAATGACGCGGCCCCTTGCGACCGAGATGGTGGCGATGGCCATGTTCGAGACGTCGAGCCCCTTGTACTCGGCGTTGGAGGCGGCGCTGTCGAGGACTCCGAGGATGGCCTTGGCGGCCTTCACGGGGTACCTTCCGGGCCCGACTCCCGCCTTGTGGGAGACACGCTTGTTGTATCTCCTGAGGGGGACTGCCTTCTTCTTGTCGATGACCTCCTCCAGAGCTTTCTGGGCGGCCTCGACTTTCATGCCGCGGATCATCCCTGCGACCTCGCGGGCGAACTTGGGGGAGACGGGCATCTCCTTCCCAAGGGCCTTTGCGGTCGTGTCGGGATCCGCTGTTGCTGTATATCCTGAAACCATATCGAGCACCTCACTTCAGCGGCATGAACTTCGAGGACCTGGTTGCGCCCACTCCGGGTCCGGAGTGCTGCGGGGCCTTCCTGGTGAGGACGAACTCTCCGAGGAAGCAGCCGATCATCTCGGGCTTGATCTCTACGTCTTTAAACTCGTGGCCGTTGTAGATGCTGACGGTCTTGCCGACGAACTGGGGGATGATCGGCAGGTCCCTGCGGTGGGTCCTGACGGGTCCGTCCGTGTTCTTCAGCTTGTCGAACACGAGCTGCTGCTCATAGTTGAGGCCGCGGGTGTACGTCCTCCTTGCCCTGGAGGGAAGGAGGTCGAGGAACTCTTCGAAAGGCATCTCCAGGAGCTGCTCCATAGTGAAGCCGCGGTAGAGGAACTCTTTCTTCCTCCTCGCCTGGATTGCCGACGCCTTCTTCCTGGATTTCCTCCTCGAGGCCTTTGCCGATCCTGCAATAATCTTCTTTGCCATTGCAATCACTTCTTAACTTTCTTCTTAGGAGGCAGGAAACCCACCTTCTGACCGGGCGATGCGGTCCTC
>CAVHMZ010000157.1:0-5732 GCA_963637225.1 Segatella hominis | reverse complement strand
CTATATGCCGTCTACGTGAGCAATCTCGACCATGGCCTTGTTGGCCCTGGAGACTGCATCGATCGGAGGGGTCTCGCACATCGGGATCCCGCCGACTCCCATTCCCATGTCGGCGTGTATCGGGATCTTGGACTCCTTCACGGCCTCCTTGATGAACGTGACAGACCTGGCGATGTTGAATGCGAGGGACTTGCTGGTGTTGGTGTTCACGACGGTCCCGCACACGTTGGCTCCGGCCTTCTCGGCGAGGTGGACGTACTGGTGGGGGTACATCCCAGCGACGACCTGGCCCTCGAACTCGATGGCGCCGTGGATCCCCATGATGGACTCTCCGGCGAAACCGACCTGGATGTATGCCTCGGGGCACTGCTCCCTCAGCTTCTTGACCCCGTTCAGGGTCCCGACGCAGTCCGCGTCTCCTGCGGATCCGGTGGTGTCGAAGTTGAATCCGTCGGATCCGGCCGCCTGGAGCCTGGTCGCGACGTACTCTATGTCTCTGGTGACGTGGGCGGAGGCCAGCTCGGACTGCTGCATGGACTCTTCGATCTTGAACTCCCTCATGAGGTCGGCTGGGTTGCCGTAGGGCCCGTCGGGGGCGTAGTAGAGGCCCTGGTTCGGCATGGCGCCGTAGAAGAACGGCGCGACGATCTCGGCCTGGATCTCCTCCATCGTCTGCATCTCCATGGAGATGACGGGCTTGACTGGCTTGATCGAGTAGTCGGAGTGGGCGAGCTCGAAGGTGTCGGCTCCCAGGACCCTCTCGTGGAGCAGGGCGGCCTCGAGCCTCCCCATGTCGACCCCGTTCCCGGAGTTGCCGTTGTCGCCGGTGAAGTCCAGCTGGCCGATGTCGTACGAGAGGACGACCTCGTCCCCGGGAGCGACTCCGACGACCCTGTCCTGGCACATGATGATCTCGGCGATGTGCTCCATGTCGTTCGCATCGAGCTGGGGGATGTCCGCCATGTCGGCTGCGTCGGCGGTCCCCGCGAAGATGTCGTCGAGGATCTGCTGCCTCGACATCTGGACCCTCTTTCCGTCTCCCATCCTTGTGTAGTAGTCTGCCATATGGTCCACCTCGTTCAGTCCGCGGCGATCGCCTGCGCCTTCCTCGTGGTCTCGGAAGCGGACTCTCCGTAGATGTCCGCGCCGATCTTGTCAGCGTATCCCTGGGTGATGGGCGCTCCGCCGACCATGACCGTGACCTGTTCCCTGATGCCGGCGGCCTTGAGGTCGTCGATGACGACCTTCATGCCTGTCATCGTGGTGGTCATGAGAGCGGACATACCGCAGAAGTTGGCTCCGTTCTTGCACTCGGCGATGAAGTCCTTGAGGGGCACATCCCTTCCGAGGTCGCGGACCTCGAACCCGGCGCACTGGAGCATGGTCGAGCAGATGGACTTCCCGATGTCATGGACGTCCCCTTCCACGGTCCCCATGACCGCGATCCCCTTGGCGAGGCCGGATCCTGCTCCGGACTTGAGCTCCTCGTCGAGGATGTTCATCGCGTTCTTCATTCCGGCGGCGGCGCTCAGGACGTGGGGCAGGAAGAGCTTCCCCCTCTCGAACAGGACTCCGACGTCGGACATGGCCGCTCCGAGAGCGTTGATGATGTCTGCCGCGGGCATGCCGGCAGCGTGGGCCTCGTTCACGGCGGCCGTGATGTCGGGGACCTTGCAAGAGATCAGCGCTTTCGTCAGCTTTTCTGTTTCAGCTTCGAATGCCATTTTCGTTTTCCTCCAAACGTTGCTTTCGCTTCGTCTGAAAAAAGATGTGCGTCTGTACTTATAATGCTTATTAAGAATCTTTTTATAGTAGAATTTTCAGTTCAATTCAGACGTTCATTTTGTTCGATTCTGAAAATCGAATTTTCAAGGTACGAAGTTGTCAATCGTCTGTTATATTATATAACTAATAGACAAATATCTAATAGGATGCAAGACATGGACACAATTACATTCATCCATCTTATCTCCAATGTCATAATGGTTTGACTAAAAAGTTCAAAAACAACTGAACAGTCTGTCCAGGAAAGAAGTTTGAATGGGAACGGGGCCGGAGCCCCGGTTTGAAACGCTCAATCGGCGTCTTTCGCGATGCTCTCGGAAGACCTCCCGATAGTGCTCCCATTGTCCCCGGCGCCCTGCACCTTGTACCATATGGGGATGAACGCCAGCAGGATGACCAGCCCGAGAGCTATCGCGATGAACCCGCCCGTCAGATAGTAGCTCCAGTACATCAGGCACGGGAAGAACACCAGGATCTGCACGAAGCACATCGCCAGGATTACATGCGTCCAGGCCTTCGGCGCGTGGAACGGCCTCTCCAGCCCGGCGAACCTGGGGCTGGTGCGGGTGACGTAGAACGCGGCCAGCGCGATGCAGTTGGCGATGCAGTATCCGATAGCGGACGCTGTCAGGACCGTCATCGACGTGGTCGAGAGCTCCAGGATGAACGCGCTGGTTTCGATGAGGAACACCAGGATCAGGTTGAAGATGCTGACGAAGACCATCGCGTTCGAAGGCATGCCGTGGCCGTTGACCTTCCCGAAGAATCTCGGAAGGTTCCCTTCCCTGGCCATGCTGTGCAGCGTCCTCGAGGATCCGAGGAACCCGGTCTGGATGATCAGGATCATAGCGACGATCAGGAAGAACAGCGCGATGTACGAACCGAACTCTCCGAAAGCGAACTCGGCTATGGGCGCCAAGGTTGCATAACCTGCGCTCTCGACTCCCGCCTGCCCCAGGGATCCGTAGACGACCGTGGACACGAAGAAGTACATCAGCAGGCAGATGAACCCGCAGGAGAACAGGGCCTTGGGCACGTCCTTCCCGGGATCCTTGTACTCCGGGCCGTAGATGGCGGCGGTCTCCCATGCGCATGCGCTCCATTGGGACAGCCCGAAGCATCCGAGCAGGAGCACGATGTCGACGAATGACCAGCTCCATTCGGGCTTGGTGAAATCGTCCACGATGTTGCCGAAATCGAACATGCCGGTGGCGAGCGCCCCTATCAGGATGATTATGATGGGGATGAGAGACACGAGGGCCAGGATTGTCCCGGCCTTGGCGCCTCCCTCGAGCCCGCGGGTCCCGAGAACGTACATGAGAGCGACGATCAGCGCGCCCACGGCCATGTACAGCCCGACGGCAGACCAGCCGGAGATGTCCAGGCTGAACATCTGGATGAGATAGTCGCCGATCATCATGGTGAAGATCGCGACGACGGGGCACCAGGCGAACCAGTAGCACCAGGCGCAGAAAGCGCCTATGAGCTTCCCCTTATCGGTCTTCGACCCGTTCGGCTTCGTGAAGACCGCCTGGGCGCATCCCGGCAGCCCGGTTGCGTTGGGGAACAGGGTGACCATCTCCCCGTATGCAAGGTTCTGGACGAACCCCTGCAGGACAGACACCGTCCAGACGACGATGCAGAGTCCCCACACGATGGTGGAGACATCGTAGATCGACGGCAGGATGAGCAGGGGCACGCCGAGCGCGATGAACATCCCCTGCTTCCAGCTTACAGTGCGCGCGAGCGCGGAGCCGCCCTCACTCATCGGACGGCGCCTCCTTCGAACAGCTGACGCCGAACGGCGCCAGCCCTGATGCAATCAAGCCTATAGTCATGTTTTCCCTCCTATTACCAGGCGATTGCGGCAGGCCCCGGACGATCGGCCCCCCTATGGCCGTCCCCGCGCCATGAAAGCGGGGCCGTCCGGCACCTGAGATTTGCACTTCCGCCTCGTTTTTTCCTCCAATGAACTTTGATTGTGAAGTTCAATTATTTCATCCAACCATCATTATAAAAAACATTGTAGAAAGTTTTAAAAAGAAATTCCAATAGATTGATTTTCAGAATCAGAAAAATATATAGAAAATCTCATTGAAATGTCCTGTTTTGATTATGATATATAAAAATATTAGATAATTTTAAATGATTATAAAAATAGCCGATTCGGCTGTTATAGATATCATTAAATACAGAACGTTAGGCGAATCAAGATTCAGAATCAAAACAGCGATTCCGAGGCTCTCTCATGACTTCTGGATCGAGGCAGGCTTGTCCGAATCATCATAGTATGTCTCGATAGAGATCGGATACTTCATGCCGAGCAGCATCTTCAGGCCCTCGTCGATGAACCCCATGACGAAGTCCCCCGGCCAGGCGTCCCAGAGAGTATCGCGTGAGCGGTCAAGGCGGATCCTTATCGGAAGGAAGGAAATCACAGATGCGCAGTCCGGATTGGACACCATGTTGCATCCGATCTGGACGAACTCCTGCGGATCGATGTACTTGGCCCTCTTCAATAGAGTGAGCGCTGTGCTGCTGCCGGAGCGGACGAACATCTTGTCGAAGTGTATCCCCATGCAGCGCGCAGACTCGAGCGCATAGGATATCACCGCAGAATAATAGTCGAGATCCCCCCTGCGGAAGCTCTCGGCGATCTCCGTGCGCTTCGAGGCGTTAGCGTTGTCGGGCTCGCCCATATACATCAGCGGCTCCGCGGCGAGCCTGTACTTCTTCGGAGACCCGGAATCCTCGTCGATCTCCACAGCCCCCAGCGCCATCAGCTTGGACACGGACGCGTAAACGGTCGCCTTCGGCACGCAGGTGGACTTCTCCAGCTCGTTCAGGCTCTGATCGCGGTCGAAGAGCGTGTCCAGGATGCTGATCATCGTCGGATTGGTGAACAGGGTGGCCTTGCCGTTGATCGAATAGATCGCGAACGGCTCGGTCTTCCCTATGGAGCCCAGCGGGTCCACGAAGCCCACCTCGGTGTCGTATTCCTGGCCCTGGAACGGGTCCAGCTTTATGCAGACCCTGCGGCCCTTGTCGGTGACGGACAGCTGGATCTCGTGGGACAGGTTGTAGCCTATGAAGAACTTGAAATGCGCGCGGAGGGCTCCCAGCATGGGGACGATGATGAGCGGCACGTCCGAGATGTCCTCCTCGGACGAGAACCTGAGCATGAGCGACTCCGAAGTGTCCATCTCCACCGTGATGCCGTAATCCGCGCACTGGGAGACGATGGACCCCAGGATGGAATCCCACCAGTTGAGGTCGTTCACCCCCCTGACCAGGGCGACTCCGACATTGAACAGGCCCTGGATGACGTTCAGCCCGCTCTCCATCAGCGACACGCAGTACAGGGACAGATCCTCCCTGTTGGTGCACCTGCCGTTGGCCATGATCCTGTCGAGAGATGCGGCCCTGGCATAGAGCTGCCAGTCCTCGCTGGTTTCGCTGGAGAAGATGAGCATGGCATCGATATGGTAGACGGTGCTGCGGGCATCGTCGATGCACACGTCCGAGGCGATGATGCCCATGCGGAGCAGCCTTCCGATGCTGCCCTGGATGGTGGACTTGAAGAGATTGAGCGAGATGGCCATCTCCGAGGGAGAGACCTCCCTGCGGCGCATCTCGCGGAGTATCTGGAGGCTGAGCTCGTTCGTGACTATCTGGATCCCGTTGCGCATGGTCAGATAAACTTCGTACTCCGAGCTGTAGCCTACATCCGTCATGGATTGCCAGATCCCCCCGATCCGAGCGCCTGCACCTCCATCCCCTTATGGAAGAACGCATCCGGGCGTTGCTGTCGGATGGCATTGCCTCTATATAACGACGGGCTAGGTGAGAAGAAAGTTGGTGCTTCTCGGACCGGTGTCTGCAGTAGATTTCCGATTCCGTTCGATTCCCGTGATCCGGGCCGTGTCCGTGTGCGATTTGAAGCTCGG
>CAVHMZ010000156.1:0-5920 GCA_963637225.1 Segatella hominis | reverse complement strand
GGGCATTAGGGCACGATGGACAGTCTAATGCTAAATGTCTGTTCATCTGAGGTTGTGATACTATACGGTTCGTCTCAAACCGGGCGCAAGTGATGTGAGTATCGGCATCGCCTGTTCAGCCTTCTGATGTCCACCTCCTCTGCATCCAGCGGTTCCATGAACGGCGGATCGTCATATTCCGTCGCCATGATGCCGTTCAAGAGTTTCCTTATGTCGAGCTTCGTCATATCCGCCTCAAGGGGTCCTTCTCGGCTTCCATGATTTTAGTGATGCCTAAAAACTATTTAATCATTTAGGTTAACCTAAATTTATATCGATTATCCGCTCTCGGGACTACTCATCTTAAGACTACACAAAGCCGTTATAAACTCCATTCGGCCTGGACACAACGCCAGGAAGGAAGTCTGGACGCAGGCTTCCGATCTGCCGACAGGCTTTCGTCCTGAGTAATCCTTAGAGGTGATAAAATCACTGAGAGCAAGGAGGACCAGGCGCTTAAGTTGTCCAGACTAAACCTGGTCCTCGGAGTGATCCGGCTGATAGTCGAACTACTCTGGTAAACCATTTATGCCGTCTTCGGGCGGCCGTTTAGGCTTCACAGGCGTTATCTGTTGACATAGTATATAAACAAACTGAACTGTACCGCTCTGACCCGAAAAAGCCCCCTGTGACGCAGTTTTATCATGCATGAAGCCGTTCCGACGGGCATGGATGGGTGCGTCGGCCGTGCGGATGAGCTGGGATTTCTCGAGATGGTGTATTCTAAGGCGCCGGTGGCCTGCGCCGTCTGCGGGCGCCGCCACCTGGGCAAGACCGCCCTTCTGAAATGGTTCTGCAGGGACAAGAACCACATCTACATCACCGGGACCAGGGGCCTCAAGTCCGACAACCTCAGGGAGATCGGGCAGGTCCTGTCCAAGCACTCCGGCAAGACAGTGGAGCTGACCGACATCCTCGACCTGCTCCCTGCCCTGGGGGAGATCTGCAAGAGGAAGAAGTGCGTGGTCATCATCGACCGCTTCTCCGACCTGGTCGAGAACTTCCCCGAGTTCAACTCCTACCTCAGGTCGTTCATGAACCGCGACCTGATGGGCACCCGGATGATGCTGGTGGTCTGCGACAACGACAGCTCCGTCTTCGGCAGGTTCTACTACACCCTGGACCTGAAGCCCATGTCCTACCTGGACTGCAAGGGCTTCCATCCCGATTACACTCCGCTCCAGCACATGATGGCCTACAGCATCGTCGGGGGCACTCCGGCGTACCAGGAGCTGATCAGGGGCGACCCGCTGGATGCCGTCAGGGACCAGTTCTTCGACCATATGTCCGTGTTCTCGCTGGAGGTTGAGGGGATGGTCTCGTCCGAGACTTCGGTCAGCCCGGCATGCGCCAAGATCCTCTCGGCCATGGCAGAGGGCTGCGAGGGCATCAGGGACATATCCGACAGGACCGGCCTCAGCGCCGCGTTCTGCTCCAAGCTCCTGGACGACATGGAGCACAAGGGGCTCGTCCTCAAGGAGACCACCTCCGGGATACCCCGCAGATCCGTGTACACCATGCGCAGCAACATCATCCGCTTCTTCTACGAGGTGGTGTACAAGCACACCCACCAGGTGGAGTTCGAATCGCCGAGGGATGCCTTCGGCATGGCCCGCCCGATGGTCGACGGGTACATGGAGAGAGGGTTCAAGTCGGTCTGCATGGACTACATCTCCTGCGCCTACGACTACACCTTCATCGGGAAGCTCCGCAGGAAGGACGACTCCAAAGACACGGTGGTCGACTTCGTGGCCGGCGCCAGCGTGTACGGCGTCAAGCGCATGATCGTCGCCAGGTGCAGGCTGGCCGGCAAGCCGTTCACCGAGAAGGACCTGGAGGAGCTCATGGACAAGGGAAGGAAGGTCGAGGGCTCCAACAAGCTGTACATGATGTTCTCCGGCTGCGGCTTCGACCAGGGCCTGAAGGCCCGTGCGAAGAGCGACACATCCGTCGTGCTGAAGACATTGGACGACATCTACGCCGGATGATCCCATGGACGGGTGGATCCTCGCGATAGATGCGGGCACTACCAGCGTCCGCAGCATGGCATTCGGCCGCAGCGGAGAAGTTCTGGCAGTATCTCAGAGGACCGTCCGCCAGATGTACCCCGGCGACGGGATGGTGGAGCACGACCCGATCGAGATCAGAGATGCCGCCGTCGCCACCGCGAAGGAGTGCCTGGCCAGAATGGGCGGGCCGGAAGGGTGCAGGGCGATAGGCATCACCAACCAGAGGGAGACCGCGGTCGTATGGGAGAAAGCAACCGGGAAGCCCGTGTGCAACGCCATCGTGTGGCAGGACCGGAGGACCGCGGACATCTGCAAAGGACTGACGGACTCAGGGCATGCCCGGCAGATCCTGTCGAAGACGGGGCTGCAGATAGACTCCTATTTCTCGGGCACCAAGCTGAAATGGATCCTTAACAACGTCCCCGGGGCCAGGAAGCGCGCCGAAGGCGGAGAGCTCCTGTTCGGCACGGTGGAGACATGGCTGATCTGGTGCCTCACGGGCGGGAAGTCCCACGAGACGGACCATTCCAACGCCTCCCGCACCATGATGTTCGACATCCGGAAGCTGGACTGGGACGACGGGCTGCTGGAGATCCTCGACGTTCCCAGATGCATGCTCCCGGAGCCCGTGCCGTCGTCGCACATCTTCGGAGAGACATCCGAAGACGTGCTCGGAGCGCGCATTCCGATCGCGGCCGCCATGGGAGACCAGCAGTCCGCCCTGTTCGGACAGTCCTGCTTCAGCGAAGGGGACGTGAAGATAACGTTCGGCACCGGGGGGTTCCTGCTGATGAACACCGGCCGGGCCCCGGCGGACCCTGCCAGCGGGATACTGTCCACCGTGGCGTGGACCTCCGGAGAGGGGACATCGTATGCCCTGGAAGGCTCCGTGTACATCGCCGGCGCCGCGGTCCAGTGGCTGAGGGACGAGCTCCAGATCGTGGAGGAGTCCTGGGAGACCGAGAGGATGGCCGAGTCCGTGGACGACACCTGCGGATGCTACGTCGTGCCGGCGTTCACCGGCCTCGGGGCGCCGTACTGGGTGCAGAACGCCAAAGGCGTGATAACCGGGCTCACCCGCGCCACCAACCGCTGCCACATCGCGCGCGCGGCGCTGGAATCGATAGCTTTCCAGGCCCACGACGTCATCCGCGCCATGGAGTCCGACTCCGGCAAGAGCATATCGTCGATCAAGGTCGACGGCGGCGCCAGCGCCAACGGGTTCCTCTGCCAGTTCCTCGCCGACATCACGGGAACCGTGGTGGAGCGCCCCAAGTGCATCGAGTCCACCGCCCTCGGCGCGGCCCGCATGGCGGGGATCGAGACAAGCTTCTGGGACGGAGCGGGCGACCTGAAGGGGATCTGGTCCCTGGACCGCAGGTTCGTGCCCTCGATGCCCGAATCTGTCAGGAAGGAGAAGCTGAGAGGCTGGAAGGACGCCCTCGGATACGTCGGCCGCGGAGCCGGAGCCGACATCTGACATCCGGTCCGGCTTCGAGAACTCCTCGGCAAACCTCTCCAGGCCTTCCCGGCCGATCTCCACCGATGCTCTGAACCTCATGCGGTCCAGCACCTCCACGTAGTATCTGCTCAGGTCGGACACCGCGGTTATCCTGACCTTCCTGCCGTCGTTCTCGCCCTTGGCCCACCTCACGCCGTCCGTGGCGTATCCGAGGCCCATCCCGTCCCTGCGCATCGCGTCCATCAGGTCGCGGACCGGGTCCGATAAGGGGCAGTTCACCGCGGTCATGGACACCGCCAGCCCCGGGAGGCGGTCCATGGACCTGGCGATGAGGGTGACGTCGCTATATCCGAGGATGCGGAGCATGGGAACGACGAAGACGCGGGACGTCAGGAACTGGGGGCCCTCCTGGGTCGCCACGCCTCTGCGCGGAGGGGACATCGCCCCGGACACCACCATTGCGGACACGCGGGGCCCGAGGGCCAGGTCCAGCTCGCGTATTGCTTGGTGCATCGTCGAGAGCAGGTCGTCCGGGCAGGGGATCATGGGCCTTCGGACCCATAGATGGTTTAAGAACGGTTCCGAGGGGGCGGACCGAAAACCCTCCGATCATGCTCCGACGAACTTCTCGAGCTCTCTGGGATCGAACGGCTCCACGGCAGGGAGCATGGACCTGTCGATGCAGTCCATGAACGCGGCGCAGAACAGAGGATAATGGTCGATCCCCTTCTCGTCGGTGAAGATGTCGCGGGTCTCGAACATGATTCCATGGACGTTTTCGCCGACAATCTTGTTCAAAGAGCTGCAGGTTCTGTTGGTTCCGGACTTCACCTCGATGGCGCATATCTGACCATTTACTCTTGTGATGAAATCCAACTCCATGCGATTCTGCCATTTCGCATAGTACATGAGTCTCCTTCCCTGTACATGCAACATCCCCGCCACCAGGTTCTCCGCGATGGCGCCCTTGTTGACATCTATATCTCCCACGAGTATCATCGGATAGAGATCCATGCTGTATCTGGACAATAAGAGGCCCGTATCTCTGAAATACATCTTGAACTCGGAAGGCTTCAGTCTTTCCTCCAGAGGCTCATGCAACTCCGTCAGATTCTCACAAAAAGCAGTGATGAATGCCATATCAAGCCATTCAAGGGCTTTCCCATAATATCCGATTCCCACCCTGTATTCAGGCCTGTCTTCCACATCAGAAAACTGGAATTTCTTATTCTCTTTAGATAGCATTGCAGGTATGCTGGAGAAACAAGCGTTGATCCTGTCCTTCAAATCAGAATCGGCATATTGATCGATATCATTCCTGTAATCCTCAATCGTGGCATCATGTATTTCCCTGAGGCCTTCTAGAGTCCCTTTATCAACGAAGCTCTTCACAGCCGCAGGCATCCCTCCGACTATTGCGTATTGGTAAAGATATCTCATTATGGACGGCAACATACCTCCGAACGGCCTCTTCTCCGAGATTCTAGTGCGGATCTCTGCAATGACCTTATCCGAAATGCCGATTGCCCACAGAAACTCTTCAAAATCCATCGGTCCGAGATACATACGTTCCCAATAACCTGCAGGAATCAATGGAACCTCTTTCATGCGAAGCCCCAGAAGTGATCCAGATGCGATTACTTTGTACCTGCCATCCTTCGCAAATGCTTTCAACGCAGTCTGCGCACGAGGGCAATCTTGGATTTCATCGAAGAACAGAGCAGTCTTCCCTGGTTCAAAGCTAAAATTCGGAAAACGAGCAGAGAGATTGAGCACGACAGAATCTACATCCAAATTTCCATCGAATGCCCTTCTAGCCACCTCGTCTTGCGAGAAATCTATCGTTAGACTATGCTTAAAATTAGATTTCAGGAACTCTTCAACGATGTATGTTTTACCGACTTGCCTGGCTCCACGGATAATCGGACATGTCGCCCTTCCAGATTTTAACCAAGCCCCCAATGCATCTGAAATCTTCCTGCGCATAATACAGGATTGCCTGGCAAGTACTTAATATCAACGATTTTACTATGAAAAACTTATTTTTTTCAACGATTTCTCATTAGACATCCGCATATTTTCAACGATTTTATTCTTATAATACCAATTTTTTCAACGATTTGCAACTATATCTGTGAACAAAATCAACGATTTTGCTTCAAAAACATACAGAATTTCAACGATTTTAACACTGCATAGACCTGCCACATCTGCCCAAACAACAGGCGTCAGGGTGAAGGACGGCAAATCATGCTCTGCCAATGAGAATACGCAAACGAGGGATCAGCCTCGGCTTCAGGGAACGCCCAGCCTCCGTTGCGCGAGCATACAGGCGTCCATCTTTCGTGTAGTATCTTATGAACGATGCTCTGCACAGCTTGTCCAGAATAACACGGTCGGAGGCGTCCAC
>CAVHMZ010000155.1:0-5170 GCA_963637225.1 Segatella hominis | reverse complement strand
GAAAGATTTGGAGCAGATGTATAACTGGTTCAAAAAACCTCCGATTTTGGCCTCCGGGTGACCATCTCCTGAAGCTGTTCCTGCCCCTCCCCAACTCCCGTCTTGCGACCAGATTCCGTTTACAGCACAGCTTTCTCTACCATACATTATCTTTTTAAGACCAGAATACAATTCCATTCCGATATGCCGTGTCATCGAAGAGAGCAGATCGCACCAGAGAAAGACCCTGAAGAGGGACAGAGATAGAGAAGATGTAGCAGGAGTGACACTTCCTCGCTACCCAATATGTGATGAAATATCCGGGCCGTTGAGGGGGTCGCGGGCTACCTTTTCAAGGAACAACATCGGTTCGTAGATGGGCGCGAGCACCTGCGCAACCGCCTGCTGAAGCAGGCGGTCTGTCGCAGTGGGCACGCCCAAAGTTCTCGTTCCGCCGTCGGGCTTCGGAATCTCCACCCTCCTGACGGGCTTCGGCTTGTACTTCCCAGCCCTCACTTTGGATTTTATCTCCTCTATGTTGGCGGGCAACCGCTCCTGTAATTCGAACACCGACATCCCGTCGATGCCAGGAGCGCCTTTGTTGCCGACGACCTGCCTGAGCGCCCTCTCGATGTTATCATCGTCGAGGACCAGCTCAATCAAATCGCCGTAAGCGTCCCTTCCATCAGTCTCCGCGCCCTGTATGCTGTGCGCTCCGCGGTGCTCTTCCGATTCCGTCGTATCCCTCCCGCGGTAGCTGTCTATCGTTTTCTGCGTTCCCTGCATACGTTCACTTCTCTCTGATTCTGGGCTCTGGTGTTTGTTCAGCCCTTCCCCAGGACCCCCATCCGCGGGCATCCTCGGGTGCTATGGCTTCTGCTGACTCCTCACGGTTCAGCCTCCGTGTCGCCACGCAGGTTGCCTGCCTTCGGCAGGCGTGCCCGTGAGGCCTCCCCAGGTAAGGGCATGAATCCTTCATCCCATGTGGCCGGTGCATTTACACGCCTGCATCCGTGCAGTGTAGGGCTTCGGTTTTCCTCGCAACCTTGCCCGTACAGACGTGCCTACCATGCACTTCCTGTTCGTCGGCCCGGGACTTTGCCTCCGACTTCCTTCAGATTCCACCTCGCGATGGACACCTTTGTCTTCGGCTAACAGTTCCCACTGCCAAGCCTGTAGGGGACTTTCACCCCCAAGATTCATCCCATGCTGGTCGCACGAGAAGCCCCGCAGCCTCGGCCGCGGATCTGGTCGAAAAGGTAATCGTTCCACTTCCGCAAGCCCAAAGCTATCTCCAGCTCCGGAGGCGTCAGCATGGGCTTCGGGTACCTCGCCGAATCGTCCATCGCTATCCTGGGGCACGCCGTGCTCACGAAGGCATCCACCTGGTAGGACATCAGCGCCATCGGCGAGATCTCCTCGATCACGGCCTTCTGCGCCTTCTTCCCGCGGCCCTTCAGCATCTCAACTATGGAATCGGCCTCTGCGGATCTGTTCTGCCCTATCTTGCTGCACACGATGACCAGGAAGCTCTCCGCCTCCTTCGCCCCCTGTATGGCGACGAACCTTCTCCTCAGGATCCTGTCCCTGGCCTCGGCCATGTCCCTGGCCTCCCCGGTCACAGGGTTCAGCACGAGCACCTGTTTCTTCATCCCGAAAGCCGCCGCGAGAGGATGGAAGTCCCCCTCCCCTATGAACAGGAACCCGTCCACATCATCGGAGATCGATTCGGCCGCGGTGCAGTTGCATCCCAGCACCTGCCCCGGATGCATGATCCTCCTGTCCCCCTGCCCCACGGAGACCTTCCTGCCGGAAGACTCCAGGATGGCCTTCATCTTGGGGATCAATCCCAGGTACTGGACCGTCGCCAGGAGCCCCACTCTCTCAGGCAGGGAGGACAGCCCCTCCAGGACAGACCCGTCCACGTCCGCATCCGACCTGGACTCTATGTACAGCACGTCCGGGTCGTCGCCCTGCGACGGTATCGGCGAGTGCCCGAAATGCACCAGCGCGTCCGCCCATCCGTGGTAATCAAACAGATCGCAGGCCCCGTAGCACGGGCATCCCACGATGACGACCGAAGCGCCGGTCGCCTTCTCGATGAATTCAGAAATCTCCGGGGCCCTTATCTTCAGGCCCTCGGGCATCTGGAGGGCGACGGAGGAGTACCCTCCGTCGCGTATCCAGCGCGATATCGTTTCCAGTTCGAAATCGAACATTTACAGGATGAACTCCTGGCCCTGCTCCACGTCGATGTAGCAAGGGGATGGGAACTTCATGGAAGCCCTCCAGAGAGCGTCCTTGGCGATGACCGCCTTCTCGGCGGGCACGCGGACGGTCAGGATGGCCTGGTTGCGCTCGAGCCTCGCCGCGGTCCCGACGGTTTTGCCGAATCCCTGGCGCATCCCGCTCGAAACACGGTCCGCTCCCGCCCCGGTGGCCAGCTTGTTCTCCCTGAGAACCACGTGAGGGAAAGCCCTCACGGTCATGTGGTAGTTGGCGACCCCGGCCTGCCCGTTCAGGACCTTGTTGGCGGCGATACGGCCGGCCTCGATGGAGGTGTGCCTGATCTGGACGCGGTTCTTGACCCTCAGGGTCAGGACGACAGGGAAGTCCTCCTTGAGGTTTCCCATCTCGTACTGGGAGACCCTGCTCGCAGGAACTCCTCCCATGTACTCGCGGCGAGTGTACGCCTGTCCTTTGATCTGCCTGTACATTGATGCTGGCTTTCTTACCATTCATACCACCTTGGATTGTGAAACGACGCACACCATGGCTACGTCTAACTGAAGTGCCGATATCCGACCCTAATATAAGCATTTCGCCGTGCGCCTTATTTCTACACGGGAACGCGCACGCGCGGGAACGGCATCCCCAAGTGATAAGTACGTTCCCCATCCATCCGGGTTCCGATGCAGCCTTTCGAGTTCAGGATCGTCCCCAAAGGGGGCGAGTCGGAGCATGTCCCCGAGGACATCGCCATGCAGGCGGTGGCAGACGTCCAGAAGCTTCTGGAGGACATCGGCCGGAGCATGATAGCGAAGGAGATGAGGCTGCAGGGGAAGGTCCCCGACAGGTTCCTGAAGAGGTTCGACCTCTCCGAAGACGGCCCGGAGGGCAACGAGGTCGTCGCCGAAGGCGGCGACACCCTTGCCCTCGATGCCCTGAACAGGCTCATGGAGGAGCTGGACCGCTCCAACATGCCCGAGGCCATGGACATTCCCTCGGACCATTCCGAAGCCGTCTGCCGCAGGTCGATCTGCAGGGACATCCTCGCCCTGGCCAGCCATCTGGACGGCTGCGATTTCTACTACGGCTCCGGAAAGGATCTCAAGAAGCTCAGGATCAACCGCAGGGAAAGGCTGGAGTCCGATGCGGAGAACGGCATCCCCCGGTTCCCGGGAGCCGTGATCGGCTCCATATCCCGCGACCCCGCCAGGAAAGGGAGGTGGGCCATCACGAACGGATCCGCGACTGTCCCGATAACGTTCGGAAGCAAGATCTCCCCCGCGGACATACCGCTGTTCGCTAAGGCGGGCATCGTCATCGCGTCCGGAACCGTCGAGATGGACCCCGAAGGGAACGTCGTCGGGCTGTCCTCCGCGACGGGCATCTATTCTTTCCCATCGGTGAAGTTCCACAGGATCGTCACCGCCGGCAGGGACATCGTCCTCCTCAACCCCGCCGAAGCGGTCCCCTCCAGGAGTCCGTCCACGGGTATGTGGACGCTGTCCAGCGACGATCTCGGCATCTGCGTTTCCAAGCCGTCCTGGGACGAGTGCGTCATCGCGTTCCACGACTACTTCGCATTCCTCTGGGAAACGTACAAGGAAGCGGAGGGCCCCTTCGAGGGCGAGGAGCAGGAGATAAGGAACCTCCTGCTCACCATGGAGTACATCCGCTGACGGCCGCGGCCCGAAGGGCTCGCGGCCGTCAGCGGATGCCCTCGCGTCCCGCCCTCTCACACTTATTATATAGTGGGCGGTAATCGCAACATCCGGAGCACACCGTATGAGCAAGAGGCGCATCTCCCAGAAGGCACTCGCCGACATCGGCGCCGAGCGCACCGGGAGGCTGCTGGCCCTGGCCGAGGAGGCCGTCCGCCAAGGCAGGTACGACCGCGCCAGGAGGTACACGGATCTCGCAAAGCGCATATGCGCCAAGACGCAGGCCCCCATGCCCCGCGGACACGCGATATGCAAAGGATGCGGGATCCCCCTGATGCCGGGCATAGACTGCCGCGTCCGCCTCGGGAGCCACGCGGTGCGCGTCACTTGCGGCCTGTGCGGAGAGATCCGCCGCAGGCCGTACCTGAAGGAGCAATCACATGACTGAGAAGGACGCAAGGAAAGAGCTCATGAGAAGGGCCAACGGCATCAGCCCCACCGTCCGCGTCGGGAAGGACGGCCTGGACCAGGGGGTCTTCGACGAGATCGCCGCCCAGCTGAAGAAGAACCGCCTGATCAAGGTCAAGGTCCTCTCCAGCTCCGACGACGACGCCAAGAGCGCGGCCGCCGCCATAGAGGAGTCGGCCGGAGCCGTCGCCGTAGACGTCCGCGGGGGCGTCATCGTCCTTACCGACAAGCGCACATGGTCGTCGCTCAGCCAGAAGAAGTTCCGAGGTGCATCACGATGCTCGATATCAACGTCATCAGAAACGACCCCGACACGATCAGGGCCATGCTTAAGAACAGGAACAAGGACGACGCCATCCTGGACAGGTTCCTGGAGGCCGACTCCGAGTGGAGGAGCCTGACCGACGAGAACAACCGCCTCAGGCAGACGAGGAACGAGGTCTCCCTGAAGATCTCCAAGATGCCCAAGGGCGGGAAGAAGGATGCCAGCATCGCCGAAATGAGGGAGGTCTCCGACAGGATCAAGGCGAACGACGAGCGCATGGCCCGGCTCGAGGAGGTCCGCCAGGACTGCGTCCTGAACATCCCCAACATCCCCCACGAATCTGTCCCCATCGGGAAGGACGAGCACGACAACGTCGTCGTCTACGAGAAAGGGGAGAAGAGGAAGTTCGACTTCGAGCCCAAGGAGCACTGGGAGATCGCCGAGGACCTGGACATCATCGACTTCGACAGGGGAGTCAAGGTCGCGGGCAGCGGCTTCTACTGCCTCAAGGGCGACGGGGCCAGGCTCGAGAGGGCTCTCGTCAACTACTTCCTGGACACCCACCAGGACC
>CAVHMZ010000154.1:0-3946 GCA_963637225.1 Segatella hominis | reverse complement strand
TCGCAAACCAAGTATGTCACTTTTTTATACACAGATATTATTGCGTGGTTCCAATGTGCTATGACGTGGTCATCGTAGGGGCCGGATGTGCTGGGCTGACGGCCGGAATTTACGCCAGATCGAAGATGATGAAGACGCTCATCCTCGACTCGGCCCGTGTCGGAGGGCAGCTCGTGTCCCTGTATCCGGAGAAGGGCATCCACAACTACCCCGGATTCGAGACCATACAGGCGAGGAAGCTCTCGGACAGGCTCTATGCCCAGGCCGAATCGGTGGAGTGCGACATACACGAGAACGAGAAGGTCCAGAGGATCGACAGCGGGGACGAGAAGCTCGTCGTGGTCACCGACAAAGGCTCCTACGAGGCCAAGTCTGTGATCGTCGCCATAGGCATGGGGAGCTTCAAGCCCAAGAAGATGGGCTGCCCCGGAGAAGAGGAGCTCACCGGGAAGGGGGTCACCTACATCCTCCCCGCCAAAGAGGAGCTCGTCGGGAAGAAGGTCACGATGTTCGGAGGCGGCAACAGCGCCATCGACATGGCACTCATCGCGGATTCCGTCACGGACACCACGATCGTCCACAGGAGGCCCGACTTCAGGGCCGACGAGTCCACCGTGCAGCGTCTGGACGCCAGCGATATCAGGAAGGTCATGAACGCCAACCTGGTTTCCATCAACGGGACGGACAGGGTAGAGTCCGTCACCGTCTCCCAGGACGGGAAGGAGACCGTCATACCCACGGACCTGGCGGTCATCAACATCGGGATCTCCGCGGACCTGGACGACCTGAAGGCATGGGGCATGGAGCTCACCGGCGACGGCCTCGTGAAGGTCGGCTTCGACATGAGCACCAGCCGTCCCGGGATATTCGCCTGCGGGGACGTCGTCAGCTATCCCGGCAAGTTCAAGCAGATCACGACAGCCATGGGGGAGGCCACGACCGCGGTTCTCATGGCGTACAAGTTCGTTAAGAAGCCTTACTGGGCCTGAAGGCCCTGCGGGGGACCGCCCCCGTCTTCCGCCCGCTTCGATCGATGACGGAGTCGACGACGCCGAGCGTCCATTCCCTCGCCTTGTCCGGATCCGTGAGGTCCGTCCGGAGGTATTCCGACGCTTCGCCCTTCCTGTAGAACGCCAGGACCAGCGTGTAGATGAGCTGGAACGTCTTCAGGCGGCACTCCTGCTCGGATGCGGATCCGCCGTAATGCTCCCTCACCATGCCCAGGACGTTCTCGTCGCCCAGGGGGAGGTTCAGCATCAGATTCGGGACGACCACCCTGACGAGCTTCTCGTAGCGGGCCATGTCGTCTCCCATGCAGGCCATGTACTTCCTGAGGCGCTCTTTCGCGGGCAGCTCCTTCTCGGACACCGCCGCTTCTTTCGTGGTCTCCATGATGGCGTAGACGCCACGCATGATGAGCGCGTTCTTGGAGCCGTAATAGTAGTTGATCATCGCGGGGTTGACCTTGGCGGCGCGGCCTATGTCGCGCGACGTGATCGAAAGCGGGTCGTCCCTCTCGCGGAGGAGCCGAATAGCCGCATCTAAAAGCTCTTTCTCCCTGTCCATGTCGCTCTTCGCGCATCTTTAGATTAGCGACGTATAAATCCCCATCGGACCGTTACGGCTCCATGAACGTTCCAACGCCGGCAGGGAGGCTGGTGGCCGCGGGCATGGTCTGCGACAGGCACGGGGCCAGGCCCGGATGGGCCATAGCCGAAGGCGGGAAGGTCGTCGAGAGGGGGTATGGGGAGTGCCCCGAGAGGCCGGATGTGATAGGGCACATCGTCTCCGACGTGCTGAACATGCACACCCACTGCGCCGACTACGGGTTCCGCGTCCCGAAGGGCATGGGGCTGGAGGAGCTGGTGGCTCCTCCGAACGGGCTCAAGCACAGGTACCTCCGGGAGGCGCCTCCCGAGATGATCAGAGGGTCGATGTCCCGGTTCTCCGCCGATTCCGCCGCGAGCGGGTCGCTGTCCTTCGTCGATTTCCGCGAAGGGGGCTTGGAAGGATGCAGGCTCCTCCGCGAGGCGTCCCCCGGGGCCGTGATCCTCGGGCGCCCCCTGTCCGGAGGCTTCGATTCGGAAGAGGTCCGGTCGATCCTCGACATCGCCGACGGGATCGGGATCTCCAGCATTTCCGACATGCCCCATCAGGACATCGAGGCGATCGCGGACGCCGTCCGCGAGAGGAGGAAGATCTTCGCGATCCATGTCAGCGAGAGGGTCCGCGAGGACATAGACTTCGTCCTGTCTCTGGATCCGGCGTTCGTCGTGCATATGTGCGAGGCGGCCGATTCCGACCTGGCCAAATGCGCCGAGGCGGAGGTCCCGATCGTGGTGTGCCCGACATCCAACAGGTACTTCGGCAAGGTTCCGCCCATAGCCCGCGCCCAGACGGCCGGGGCGGACCTGGCTTTGGGCACCGACAACGGCATGCTGTGCCCCCCGGACATGTTCTCCGAGGCGGCGGCCTTCGCAGACATCGCGTCCCTCCAGGGAGGGGAGCCGGAGCAATGCTTCGGGGCCATGTGCGGGGCGACTAGCAAGATATTAAATGCCGTCGAATCCAATCCAGTATCATACAGTCCGGGCAGCGCGACGGTCGTTCCGGCCACGGGGGCGTCCCTTTCGGAATCCCTCCGCGGCAGGGGCGGCCGGCTGCTCCTGGGTCTAGAGGAGGCACCTATACATGGAATTCAAAAACATTCTGGTTCCGACCGATGGCAGCGAATACACCAAGGCGGCGGTGAGGGAGGCTGTCAGCCTCGCGAAGCTCTCCGGCGGGAAGATCACCGCCCTGTACGTCCTGGACCAGTCTGTGTTCACCAACATGCCTATGGACACCGCCGTCATGAACGTGTACAACACCCTCGAGAAGGAGGGGAAGGCAGCCGTGGACTTCGTCCGCGACCTCGGCGCGGAGAACAGCGTCGAAGTGGAAGTTTCCATAAAGGAAGGGACCCCCGTCAAGGTGATCCTCGACGAGTCCCCCAACTACGACATCATAGTCATGGGCACCCTGGGAAGGACAGGGATGTCCAAGCTCCTGATGGGAAGCGTCGCCGAGAGGGTCGTGAGAGCCGCTCAGTGCCCCGTACTCGTCGTCAGGGACACACAGGCAGGGAACTGAATGAGCGCGAAGACAGTCTCGGAGGTCATGGTGGCCGCGCCCATAGTGGTCGAGGTCCCCGGAAGCCGCAACGATGCCATCAACACGATGGTCCGCAACGGGCTCACCGGCCTGCCGGTGGTCCGCTCCTCGGACGGGAAGCTCATGGGGATAGTTTCCAGGAGGGACGTGTTCCGCAAGTTCGACGAGGACCAGCTGTCCCTGATCATGAAGAAGGACTGCATCACCATCTCCCCGGATGCCGCCGTCGAGGACGCCGCCCGCATATTCTCCGCCAAGAGGATCCACAGGCTCCCCGTGGTCGAGGACGGCAGGCTCATCGGCATAGTCACTCCGACCGACCTGCTGCCGCTGGTCAAGGACATGAAGACATCTATGTCCGCGGAGGACGTCATCCGCACCACATGCGTCACGTCGTACGAGAACGAGCCCCTGGAGTACACGATCGCGTCCATGAGGATCAGCGACGTCCCCGCGGTGCCCGTCCTGGACGCCCACGGGAAGCTCGTGGGGATTCTCACGGACCGCGACCTGTTCAGCGACCAGGTGAAGAACGTGGACGACCTGAAGGCCCTGGGCATCGCCGACATAGGCAACATGGCCGGAGCCAGGAACGTCCTGCCCCTGTTCTACACCGCCACGGACAAAGTCTCCGCGGAGGACAGCACCGTGAAGGACTTCATGGTCAGGGACCCCTACTCGGTGTTCAAGAAGACCGGCCTCTCGGAGGTGGCCAAGGCCATGCTCGCGTCCGATTTCGGCCAGGTGCCCGTGCACGGGAACAAGGGCGAGCTCGTGGGCATGATTTATGATG
>CAVHMZ010000153.1:0-7676 GCA_963637225.1 Segatella hominis | reverse complement strand
GTGTCTTTCACCGTGTCCATGGCGGCGGCGTTTATCGCATCTTCGATCATCGGCTTGGCGGACCTGAGCGTGCCGGCGAGGGCCTTCCGCAGGTATTCTTTCTGGCCTTTGTTCAGGCGGTCCGCGAACGCCTGCCAGGGGTCTCCGGGATCGGCCTTCGGAGCATCCTTTTCGGTTTCGGGGGCCTCCTCGGCGGCCTGCTCCTCCGTGCTCATGATCGAAGTCACACGGTCCAGGTCCGCCTGGGCGCGGTCCACCTCCGATCTGTCTATAGACAGGTTCTCCGCCCTCTCCGCGAGAGCCCTCTTCTCTTTCTCGGAGAACCACTTCTCGACTTCCTCGGTCAGGATGCCGTCCAGCGGCACGCCGAACGCCGACTCGGGCTTCTTCTTCTTGAGGGGCTTCCCGCGGCTCTCGACCGCCGACAGGACGGCTCTGACCAGGATCCTCATCTCGTTCCTGAATCCGGGATAAGACTCCAGGTCCGGGATCCGGAGCGTCTGGTGCTTCCTCTTGCCTTCCGGCCAATGGTGGTATCTCAGGCCGCGGAGGACCTCCACCTGGGCGACTGTGTGGTAGGCGCAGCAGCGTCCGAGCATGTCCCATCCGCAGTTCTTGCAGATCTCGCCGATCCTCAGCAGTGCGCGGGCGGCTATGCGGGCGCAGTCGTCGTCGAACGATTCGACGGTCTGCCTGTCCGTCTTCCTCTCTCCGATGCTCGCCGCCTTGAGGATCGCCTCGGCCGAAACCGGCACGTCCGCATCTCCGTTCACCAGCCTGTCGATCATGCTGGCCGCGGACAGGGAGCACACGTAGACGGTCGGATCGGGGATGCGCCGGCAGCTGACCAGGGCGTAGTCCACATACGTCTTCCCGGGCTTGTCGGTCTTGTCCTCCCAGTCGTAGCCGAAGAACTCGTCGTAGGCCTTCGCCAGCCCCGCCAGCTGGTCCAGCGCGTACCGGGCATCGTCGTGGGCGTTGATGAGCTCGCACTTGTACAGCCATAAGTATCCTTCGTCGGTCGCTCCGTACTTTCCCTCCCTGGCGCATTGCCTCCACCAGAGGTAGTATTCGCGGGCCTCCGCGGACAGGCGGCTGTAGCTGGGCCTCTTGAACCCGGAGGGGATGTACTTGCGCTCTCCCGGGGCCTCTTTCTTGGAGTACTTGATCATGGCCTGGAGGAAGCTGCTCGGCGGGTCCTCGCCGGAGAACCCCGTGCTGCTCAGCACGATGGGGCGGTCCGTCTCTCCGATGGCGAAGCTGCGGACCGATCCGCGGACGGTCTTCGGCGGGCGCTCCGGCTCGATTATCTTCCCGTTGTTGAACACCTCGTCCACTGCTTTGCGGTACTCTTTCCCGAAGATAGAGGGCACGGAAGGCCCCTTGGTCTTGCAGGCCTTCCTCTCCATCGCCTGCTGGCAGTAGCGCATCATGCCTCCGAGGAACGACTTCAGGGCATCGTTCGCTTTGGCGTAGGTCACGGTGCACTCCCTCTCGCGGAAGTACGGGAGGCATCTGCCGTTCCAGCGCACGAACAGGCTGACCGCCGATGTCTTCTCTTCTCCGTAGGTTTCCAGGATGCCCTTGCCTGTCAGCTCCCTCATCTTCGCATCCACTGCGGGGAGCGCCGCATTGAACAGGATGTCCGTGCAGATGTTCTCCGGGTCGGGGTTGGAATAGCGCAAGTACTGCCCGTCCGTGAGCATATCCATCAGCTCGGCGGGGATGTCCTCCGGCACCGGAAGGAGGAGCTCCGAGATCATGATGTCCTTGAGCACGTTGCTGTTGGGACGGGTGCGGGGGACATCCAGGCCGTTGGCGAGGGCGTACGAGAACGTCGCATCCCTGCATTCGTAGGCCAGCCTGATGAGTTCCTTATCGAAGCGGCATATGAAGTCCAGCGAGAGCAGGTTCTCCATGACCTTCTTCGGGTCGTCCCTGGTGTTGATGAGCTCTATCATCAGCAGCCACACGTAGCCCACGTCCGCCCTGCTCATATCGTCCCCGAAGAACCTGTCGCGGAAGTACAGGTAGTACTCCAGTTGCTCCTCGCTCAGCGCTCTGAAGTCGGGGTACTCGTACTCGCACAGGACGAAGTCGCATTTCTTCCCGTGCATGCCTTTGTGCTCCTCGATCTGCTGCTCGAAGTCGTCTCCCCAGTCGCAGTGCTTGAACAGGCGATACCCTGATCCTCCGTAAGACATCGTGATCCCTCTGATATGTCTGGAATGGAGGTCATTCGCCTCCGAGGCCCAGCGCCTCTTTCATCTCGTCCGCGTATTCGTCGAAGGCCTTCCCGTTCTCGACCACAGTGTCCTTCACCGTGTCCATGGCGGCGGCGTTTATCGCATCTTCGATCATCGGCTTGGCGGACCTGAGCGTGCCGGCCAGGGCTTTCCTCATGTACTCCTTCTGACCTTTGTCCAGGCGGTCCGCGAACGCCTGCCAGGGATTGTCCGGAACGGCTTCCGGAGCCTCCTTATCGGCTTCAGGCATCTTCTCTTCGGCCTTTTCCTCGGTGCTCATGATCGATGCGACATGATCGAGATCGGCCTGCGCGCGCCGCACCTCGGATTCGTCCATGGAGATGCTCATGGCCTTCTCCCTGGCGGCCGCCATCTCCTTCTCGGAGAACAGCCTGTCGACCTCTTCCCGCAGGATGCCGTCCAGCTCCACGTCGAACGCCGAGCGGGGCTTCCTCCTCCTTTTGGGCTTTTCCCGGTCTCCGACCGCTTCGATAACGGCTTTGAACAGGGCCCTCATCTCGTTCTTGAACTCGCGGCTCTCATGGAGGTCCATGTAGCGGCATTTCATATAGCCTGCATCTTCGTCGGGCCAATGGTGGTACTGCAGCCCGTAAAGGACCTCCAGCCGGATGAACGCCGGGCGCACGTTGGCGGAGCTGAGCACGCCGCAGCCGCGGCTCTTGCGGATCTCGTTCACCCGCGCCAGCGACCGTGCGGCGATGATGGCGCAATCGTCATCGAACGATGCGAGGATCTGATCGTCATCGCTCTTCCTGCCGATGTCCGATGCTCTGAGCATGGCCTTCCTCGAAACCGGCACGTCCGTCTCTCCGTTCAGTAGCCTCTCGATCATGAGGCACGATGTCAGGGGGCAGGAGTACACCGTGGGGTCGGGGGCGCACGAGTTCACCAGGGCATAGTACATATATGTCATCCCGGGCTTGCTGCTCCGGTTTTCCTCGTCTATGGAGAAGTACCTGTCGTACGCTCTTGCCAGCCCTGCCAGCTGGTCCAGGACGTACCGGCGGTCTTCGTACGCGTTGATGAGCTCGCACCTGTACAGCCACAGGTACCCTTCGTCGGTCACCCCGTGCTTCCCTTCCCTGGCGCATTTCCTCCACCACAGGTAGTATTCCAGCGCTTCAGGGGACAGGCGGCTGTAGTCCGGCCTCTTGAATCCCGAGCGGACGTATCTGCATTCTCCGGAAGGCTCTTTGGCGGCATATTCGATCATGCTGCCGAGGAAGTCGTCCGGAGGCGCTTCGTCCGAGAAGCTCGAGCCGTCGGCGACCAGCGGGAAATCCGCATCCTCGATGCAGAAGTCGCGGACCGATCCGCGGGTGCCCCTCGGCTGACGCAGCGGCTCGGCGATATCGCCTTGATCGAAGATGCCGTCGACTATCCTGCGGTATTCTTCGGCGAACACGGCGTTCGCGGCGGGCCCGTTGCGTTTCAGGACATCTTCTGCGATCCTCAGCTCGCAGTACTTGAGCATGGCATTGAGGAACGTCTTCAGCTGCTCATCCGGCGCAGTATAGGTGATTATGCAGTCCCTGTCGTAGAAGTACGGGATGGCGGCCGCGTTCGTCTTGCGCAGCTCGAAGAGGACGATCGGGACGGTCTTCTCTTCCCCATAGGTCTCCAGGATCCCCTTGCCCGTCAGCCTCCTCATCTCGGCATCCACCGCAGGCATGGCGGCATCGAACAGGCGGCTCGGCAGGCTGTTGTCCCCGTCCCTGACGTAGTACCGTTCGTGCCCTCCGGCCGTGAGCAGGTCGACCATGTCGGTCGAGAGACGGTCCGGCTCCGGGAGCAGGAGCTCCGAGATCAGGATGCCCTCCCAGATGCTGCCAAAGTCGGGAATCGCGCGGGGGAGGTCCAGATCGTTCGCGGCGGCATAGGAGAACATGGCCTCCTTGGCACAGGATCCTACCTGGAACAGGACCCTGTCGTCCTGGCAAGAGGCGCTGAGCCTGATGAGGAGATCCAGGGTCTTCTCCGGGTCGTCTCTGGAGTTGATCAGCTCCACCAGCAGGAGCCAGGCGTAGCCGACGTCTGTGCTGATGGCATCGCCTCCGAGGAAGCGGTCTCTGTAGTAAAGATAGAATCCGAGCTGCTTCTCGCTCAGCGCATTGAAATCGGGATGGTCGTATTGGCATTCTACGAGCTCGCATTCCGTCCCGTGCATGTCCTTGTGCTCTTCGATCTGGCGTTCGAAGTCGGCGCCAGGCGCGTACTTCTTGAGCTCCCGGTCGTACCAGGGCTTGCTGATGGACCACGGAGCTTCGCGGCCGTGCTGCGAGGGGTTGGATCTGCCGTTGCATCTCTTTTTCAAGGCTCATCGACTCCTTCAGGTTATCTTTGTACTCGTAAAAGACTTCCTCGCCTCGACCGCAGCGTCCATGCCGATGGCGTCGATAGCATCTTCGACCATGGGCTTCGCCGCTTTGATGGTGCCGGCCGGAGCCTTCCGAGGGCGGGGTATAACTGCGGCGCAGATCTCGATCATACACTTCATCTTCCGCGCTCTGGCTCATACGGATGCGGATGCTCCGATGATATACTCCATATGGGGTACAGAGGGGGTGAGGGCGGGCCCTGTCGCGCAGCATCCCGAGCATGCATACGCGCCATGGCCCGCCCGATGTCACCGGTCTCGCTCGTCTCCGAGGCCCAGCGCCTTCTTCACGTCGTCCGCGTACTCCTCGAAGGCTTTCCCGCCCTCGACAACGGTGTCCTTCACCGTGTCCATGGCGGCGGCGTTGATGGAATCCTCCACCGAGGGCTTGACAGCCCTGATTGTGCCGGCGAGGGCCTTCCTCAGGTATTCCTTCTGCCCTTTGTTCAGGCGGTCGGCGAATGCCTGCCAGGGGTCGCCGGGATCTGCCTTCGGAGCATCCTTCTCGGTCTCGGGGGCCTCCTCGGCGGCCTGCTCCTCCGTGCTCATGATCGACGTCACACGGTCCAGGTCCGCCTGGGCGCGGTCCACCTCGGACTGGTCTATGGAGAAGCTCAGCAGGCGCTTCTCTGCGGCGCGCGCATTCTTCTCGCAGAACCATTTCTTCACTTCGTTCTGCAGCATATCGTCCAGCGGCACGCCGAACGCATACGTGCCTTTCCCCTTGCGGGGCTTGTCGCGGTCTCTCACGGCGGCGATCACGGCTTTGACCAGGGTCTTCATCTCCGGAAGGAAGATGTCGTTCTCCACTATGTTGAGCATCTCGCGCTCCTGCGCCTTCGGCCTGCCGGTCGGCCATTTGTAGTATTTCTCATGGACGAAGACGTTCATCTTGATCTTCTTGGTGCGGAGCCTGCAGTATTTGCGGACGACATCTCCGCTGCGGCTGTCGTTGATCCTCATCAGGACGCGTGCGGCTATGTGGGCGCAGTCCTCGTCGAACGCCGCGCGGACAGGCGCGTCAGACTTCTTATCGCCGACGAACTGGGCCGCAACGAGCATCGTATTGGCCGAGACTGGCGTGTCCTCTTCTCCGTCCAGCAGCATCTCCACCATGTCGCTGGCGGACAGTATGCAAGGGAACACCGTCGGGTCCGGGATCTGCAGACCGTTGATGAAAGCATAGTCCAGGTAGGTTCTTCCGGGCTTCTTGGTCTCTCCGAACCACTCGTTCGGGATATACTTGTCGTAGGCTCTGGCCAGCCCGGCGAGCTGGTCCAGGACGTACCGCATGTCGTCATAGGCGTTGATGAGCTCGCACTTGTACAGCCACAGGTATCCTTCGTCGGCGGTGCCGTACTGCCCGTTGCGCGCGCACTCCCTCCACCAGAGGTAGTATTCCAGCGCTTCCGGGGACAGGTGATGGTAATCCGGTTTCCGGCATCCGGACGGGACGTACTCCCATTCGTCCGACGGCTGCTGCTTCGAGTATCTCGCCATGTCGCTGAGGAAGTTCTTCAGCGTGCAATCGTGCGAGAACCCCTCGTTGCTCATGTAGACCGGGGTCATGACATCCTTGACGTCATGGTTGCGTATCGTCCCGCGGACGGTCTTCGGCCGGCGCTGCGGCTGGATGATGTCGCCGCGGTTGAGGGTCCTGTCGACGATCTTGCGGTATTCTTTGCCGAACACGCTGGCCACGCTCGGGCCGTTGCCCACGCCCATGTCTTTCTCGATGGCCTTCTGGCAGTAGCGGGCCATGGCTCCGAGGAACGTTTCCAGGGCTTTGCCGGCCGACATGTACGTCACGGCGCACCTCTCGTCGCGGAAGTACGCGGGCGCGCCCCAGCCGCCGTCCGCGAACAGCTTGAGCACGTCGGTCCTTTCTTCGCCGAAGGTCTCCAGGATGCCCTTGCCGGTCAGCTCCCTCATCTTGGCGTCCACGGCCGGGAGCGCGGCGTTGAACAGCGGGTATGAATGCTCGCATTTCGCATATTCGCACCAGTAGTTCTCGAACGGGTATCCCGTGACGATGTCCATTGCATCGTCGGGGATCGGCTCCGGCTCGGGCAAGAGGAGCTCTGAGATCAGGATCTGCCTCCATACCCCGCTGGTCGCGTATATGCGGGGGACATCCAGGTCGTTGGCGATTGCATACGAGAACATGGCGTTCGAAGTGACGGCGGGCGCAGGGAAGGCGCGCTGGTACCCTTGCTTGTTGCACTCCCTGTAGAGTTTCTGGAGGTGCCTCATCACCGCTTCGGGATCCTCTTTCGTGTTTATGAGCTCCACCAGCAGCAGCCAGCTGTATCCGATATCGGTTTCGATGACCTCTCCCTCGTAGAAGCGGTCCCTGAACCACAGGTAGTACTGCAGCTGCTGGTCGCTGAGCGTATTGAAATCGAGGCACTCGTAGGGGCACTCGACGAAGTCGCATCTCGTCCCGTGCATGCCCTTATGCTCTTCGATCTGCCGTTCGAAGTCCTTTCCGGGCTCCTGCCTGTCGGTTTTGCGACCGGTGCCGGTATGGATGATGATCATCGGAGCACCTCTCCGGAATCTGTGATGGAATGCGATGCCATGCCTGCGGTATCATGCGCATGATATTATAGGGGATGCATCGGGGCGGCAGGCGCAACGGGCGGTTCTTCAGGATCCGAGAGCGATCTCCGCGGTCATGTCATAGTTACTGTCCATGCGACGGCTCGGGCTGTCCGACCTTCACTCTTTCGCGAACGCTGCTCTGACCGACTTCTGCCTTATCCCCAGACCGACGCATATCGCGCCCGCCGAATCGGGGTCATCGGCATATCTCTTATCATCGATCTGGGCAAGGGCCTTCTGCGCAAGCGACTCCAGATCCATGTCCGGATCGCTCGTGGTCTTGACCTCGATCACGACTGCCGGGCAATCCCCGGTCCTCTCGAAGAAGATGTCGGCATTCCCATAGCCTTTCGGGATCTCCGAACGCGCGCAATGGCTCGGGGTCATGAGGTATGCCATGATGATGTCGCGGTACCTGTCGTGCCTGG
>CAVHMZ010000152.1:0-10164 GCA_963637225.1 Segatella hominis | reverse complement strand
AAGAAAGGCTGAAGCAGGTCTTCTCCGAGGACTATGAAGAGCCTATCGAGAAAGCCGAATGCATCGAGAGCTCCCACATCGTAATCGGAGATGTGCCGCCACAAAAGAAGGAGGGACGACTTGGCATTCCGTCATGTCGCGCGTCAGGAGCGTGAAGCAGCCGAGGGGCGGGTACATCAATCCGAAATCGTTAGACAGGATCGCCTTCGACGACGGCATGACCCTCTACGACGAATCCATCTCCCCTACGACGATGGGCATGGTGGTGGATTACCTGACCCGCTTCGACCAGGGATCCCCTGCATCGGAAGCGTTCAGGATAAGCCTGAAGGGCGCGGCCCTGTGCAACAGGGAGAAGGAAGCGGAAGCCTACCTGTCCGGTATCAGGGGCTTGGACGACGATTCGGTCCTGAACGCATGCAGGCTTGTGTGGTTCGACCAGGTCTACAGGACGGGGACGAGAGGTTTCGGAGACCCGGCCGATGCGATCCCTGACCACGAGACGTGCGAGAACGTCCGCACGATGGTGAAGCGCGCATCGGAGTTCTTCAAGAGATACGGCCCGGTGGTGCACGACTGCCGGCGTTCCCCGGAGGATGCACGGACACCATATCCTCCGGAGACGGGGATTTCGCCACCGCGGACACCATACGGGACTTCGAAGTCTCGAAGAACGAGCCCACTGCCGAGAACACGCTCCGGGTAGCAATCTACTTCCTCATGGCGCATCATTCCACAGTCCCGGAGTATCGGAAGCTGACCAAGGTGGGGCTGTTCAACCCGCGGCTGAACGCGGCATACCTGCTCGACATGGACAATGTCCCCGAATCTGTGACGGCCCGGATCGAGTCGGAGGTCATGCAGTACCCCGAATCATGAAGGCGCAAGCCACAGGAAAGACCGGGCCGACGGAATGAAGGTCAGAGTCGCCGAGAAGCCCAGATTGGCATCCTTCGAGGAGAAGCGCGCAGGACTGTCCGTCGTGCTGGCCTCCGAGGACGTCGGTTGGAAGGAGGTGATGGCGGCTTTCGATGCGAAGAAGCACGCGGAACAGGGCTTCAGCACGGATGGCTAGGGCAGGAGCTTCCTTGCATCATGCGGAGAGACGATGGGTGGCCGCGGGTTCCTGGGGCTGACGATCGCACGCGAGATCGAGGCGGAGATCCGCGAAGCCGGGATAGCAGGCGGATTGGCCGTCGAAGACGTGGTATCGTCCTTGAACTGCATCCAGATCCGCGAATACCATGGGACGCGCTGCATAACAGGAGTAGACGATGCTCGGCGCAAGATGCTCGAGGCATTCGATGTCCCCGTCCCCCAAGAGGCAAGATCGGGGCAGCCCGCCCCCGATGCTTCCTGAGCGACCCCGCTATGGCAGGGAGATCCCTTTGCTTACGCGCGCAGGGCTCGGTCTTATAAGTCGCGATACTTTTTGGACAAAGGTATTATAAACGAATTCCCGTATCGTCGAAATGTTATCTTAAAAGATTAAAGCGGGGGGGGGGGACAGCGGTTTTCCCCCATCCCTCCGTCTGGAGGGAGAAGAATGAATGTCGTAAAGGCAGTTTCGCTGGCGACTGCTACTGTTGCAGTCATTTTGTGCATATGCGTCGCGATAGCCGACAGCTCTGCCAGCTCTGATGATATGATGAGCTCAGACGAGATGTCTATCGAGTCCGATGTATCCTCTGATGACAGCGTAGCCGAATCTACGGTCGCCAAGATAGGCAACGACGAATACGAGACGCTGAAAGCAGCGTTTGATGCAATTGCATCAATGGGCAACAATCCGATCACAGTAGAGCTAGTCGCCGATTGCACAGTGGACAATCTGATTACCGTTTCATCTGGAAAAAACGTAATTCTGAACCTGAATGGGCACATCGTTACGGCGAATGTCAATGGAGTTCGCTTGTTTGAGGTGGAGTCATCTAGCTTTACTGTAGATGGAACTGTTGCGGGGAGCGGAATAACTGTCAAAGAAGGTAATACAGAAGTGTATGGATTCATCATTATCACTGAAGATAGCGAAGTCACCCTGGTCGGAGGGAATTATACAGGATCTACGTACAAAGGGGCATTTGTAAAGATACTTGATGAAGCTCCGAACTCTGTTGTAACAATTAAGGATGCGTACATGACCACAGACTCCTGGATCTTTGATACAGAATATTTAAGACCATCAAAACAGACGGCCACACTTACTGTGATTGGAGGAGAATATAAGAGCACAACAACAGCAACAAAAGACGATGGGAGAACATTCTGCATAAAGGGAACTGAGAATGTGACAGCAAGATTCGAAGGTGCAACAATAAGTTCTACTGTAGGACCTGGCGTGATGATCAATGACAGTGCTTATGCTGACCTGAGGGAACCACAGATGACGGCATATATCACCAATTGTAACATCGTAGTGACTGGTTCGGGAGATTCATTCTGTAATACTGCAGTTGCAGTGTCCAAGGAAGCAAATGTAATAATCGATGGCGGAACGTACAAAGGCGAAAGAGGGTACGGCGCATACATTTATACCTCTGGAGGAGCCCTAACGATAAACGATGGAACATTCTCAGGAGGTACTGCAGCCGTTGCAGCTGATGTGGATAGAGGATCCTATCCTGGTGTGAATGCTATTGTTTCTTTCAAGAGCGGGATCACCGACGGAAATTGGGCTATCGGAAACCACGATGGCGTCTATGTCACAATCACTGGTGGAACCCACTCCGCAAACATAGGAAAATACTGCCCCGAAGGCTACAAGATCACCCAAACGGGTGGATCGTATGTTGTGAACGTGGATCTTGACCTCTCGATCTCCGTTGAGAACAATAGGCGCGGCGAGACGATGCTACAAGCAGTTCCGTCCACGGCCGCGACGCTGGACGAAACCAGGACCGTAGCCGAATGGGCTTTCGAAGGCCGGCACTACTCAGACGAAGCGAAAATCATCCCGACCAAGTCGGGACTGTATGCTGTCACCGTGACCGTCTACGACGAGGACGGGACCAGAGGGACTGCCACGGCTGAATATCAGTTCGACTACGTGCACACCGTGACCCTGAAGCTCCCGGACGGGACCGAAAAGACGTTCACGGTTGCCCACAACGGCACGATCGCGAACCTTCCGACCCCAGGAAAGCTCCACTACTCCTACCTCTGGACCGATGCCGACGGCTCCGAGTTCAAAGCCACAGACAAAGTGAACCGCGACCTCACGCTCACCGCCACATTGGTCATGTCCGACATCTCCGTCGACATATCCTATCTACGCGAAGACGGGAAGGTGTACGTGAAAGCTACCTGCTCCCCCGCCGTGACGGTGGAAGGCATCGTATGCACATGGGCCATCGACGGCGGCGAGCCTGTGGCCGTTGACCGCGTCGAGCTGACAGAGAAGGACAGGCACTACAGGTTCGAGATGAACGGCATGACCTCCGACGGCACCCTCGCCCGCGCCGTGTGGGAAGACGACCTCTGCAAGACAACGGATGCGGGCATGACGATCGAGACAGACAGGGAGAAGGTCTCCATCGTCCCTGCGGACACCAGCAAGACCGCCATCGACCAGACGATCGACTTCAACATGCCCGACATCGCCGAGGACGAGAAGGTCACCATCTCGATCAAAGGGACCATTACCGACACGCGCTCTACAGTAGACGTGTCCGTCGAGGACATCACCAACAGCGGGCACTCCTGGACCGGCGGCATGTCCGCCGCGGTGGACGTGTCCGTCAGAAACGTCGATAGCGGATACAGCCTCGCGATCGTCGTGAAGGTGCAGATCCCCGACGACTACCTCGGCGCGGTCGCATACTTCTACAACGAGTCCCGCGGCTGCCTGGAGAGGGTCGACAGCACCATAGACGAGGCCACGGGCCTGGTGACAATCTACACCGACCACAACACGCCTTACGTGGTGCAGGTGCTGACGAAGGAGAATCCCGACCCCGTGGTCCCGGACACCCCGGATGTCCCCATCTACGACGACGATGACGATTACTATCCGGTTTATCCGACCGTGACGGACAGCGGCAAGAAGGACGACTCCAAGGCCGCAGTCGCATGCGCCGCCGCGGGCGTCGTGGCCGCCCTCATGGCCGCATACCTCGTGACGGACTCCAGGAAGAGCAGGTGAGCTTCCGGAAACCTCTTAGGCCGGCACGGGCCGCAACCGTGCCCTCATTCTCGCTCTGTCAAGACATCCCGCGTGTCCGCGATGCCGTCTCCCAATCGTGTCATATACGATGATGCGTTCGCCACGTCAGCCGATGACGCTTCAGGGGGAGGACCGGATGGGACAGACCGAACGCTACCGTACCGTGACCGCCCTTGTCTCCGCGGCCGCCATCCTGGCATGGATGGGCGTACATTCGCTGGCTTCGTCCCTGGGAATCGCCTTCGTGAGCCCGGAGCTGTACCTTGCGACGCAGCTCGTATCGGCGGCCGTCCTGACATGGGCCGCCTGGATGCCGGTCTCGGCAGGCGACATCCACCTGGGAACCGTTCCGATGATGCTCGGGCTCTCGGTCATCACCGGGATATACAGCGCGCTGATGGGCGGGCATGATTCGGCATCCGTGCTGAGGATGTCCTTCATCCTCCCTCTCATCGTCCCTGCCGCGTTGATGTGGGCGGACGGACTGAAGCCCCTGGCCTTGGGAACCGTCCTCCTGGCGGCCTCTTTCCCGGCCGTCTTCGCGTCCGGCGCTCTTTCAGGCATTCTCCTGGTCCTGTCCGGAGCCCTCCTGGCGGCATCCGCGTTCCGCTGCGACGCCCCGGCAGAGAGGGATCCCGCGAAGGCCTGCAGGATGCTCCTGCTGGGGCTCATAGCAGTTCATTCTCAGGTGATGCTCCTCTCCGAAGGGATGCTCCTCGGAAGCTACATGGGCGTGACGGTCTCGGCCGCGATCGCCGTCGTCTCGGCATCCATGTTCGGTCACGGGATGGTCATGGCCGGATGCTCCGGCATCCTGTACGCCTTCATAGGGCTGATGGCGGGGGTCCCGCTCGCGGAGAACAGCACCGACATCACGATCATCCCCCTGGTGAACGCCGCATGCGTCGCCGTAGGCGCCATGGCATTCATAGGGAGGGAGAAGGCGCTCGGAGCAGGGATGGCCGTCTTCGGCGCGGCGCTGACGGCATGGTCCTTCGACGGGCCGCAATGGATCCCGGCTTCCGGGGCAGGCATCCTATCGGCCCTGTGCCTTGCAGAGGATGTCCGCACGTGGAAAGGCCTTGGCCCGGCGGGCCATGAGCTGGAAGGCCTCGGCCGCATCGCAGGAGTAGCCTCCTCCGGGCTGATGGTCCTCTCCCTGTCCCTCGTCTCGAACTCCGTCGTCCAGCTCACCTGCGGTGCGTACACGAGCCTGAACCAGATCACCGTCGTGGGATGCGCGTTCATGGTCGGGTTCTCGCTGATGGCGGTGCGGGGGCGGATGCTCACGGAGGCCATGGTCTTCCTGCTGGCGGCCTGCGTCCTCTTCATCTACCCGCTGTCGGACATCATGGCCGACCCGAACGACCTCATGCCCACCAGCATCGCGGTCTGCATCGGGTTCGCCGTCGCCTCGTACATCTTCTGGAGGATGAAAGCCCCGATGCGCTCGGCGGGATGCGCCATGATCGTGGCATCGCTCCTGATCGCCGGTACAGGCGCGGGAGGGGCTGTCAGGACGGTTCCGATGGCCACCGCCGGGCTGCTGTTCCTCGCCGTCTCCCTGAAGAAGGCGTACAGGTTCGGCGTGACCTCCGATGCCAAGATAGAGGAGAGGGCCAACCTCGTCCAGTCCGACGATCAGTACGCCACGGTCCTGATGGCCCTGGCCACGTTCATACTGATGATCCTCGCCCTGATAAGCGAGATGTCCGGCCTCCTCCACATCAAGAGCTGGTCCCTGAGCGCGTTCCGCCTGATGCTGCTGTCCGCCATCATGGGGTTCGGCCTCTACTCCATGAGGAAGGGGTCCACCGCCCTCGGGACGTATCTCCTCGGATCGTTCCTGATATGCATGCTCATAGCCTCGCTCCATCTCGCCGGGATGCATATGCCGATGGAGCTAAACATCCTGTCGTCGGTCCTGTTCGTGCCCGCGGTGGCGGCGTTCCATGCGTCGGGCAACAGGATGATGACCGCGATCTCCTTCCTGATGCTGCTCAGCGTGGTGGCGGAGCCCCTCCTGCCGAGCACCTGGGCGTTCGACATGGTAGTCCTGGCGTTCAAGACGGCATCCGGATTAGCGGCATTGACCATGTGGATAGAATACGACGTGGGGTGGGTAGTCATCCCGAAGTACTCCGGGCTGTGGAGGAAGGACCCGAAGGCTGAGTCGCCCGCGAGGCCCGTGCCTCCCTGCATCCTGTTCACCTGCCTGATGCTCGCGTCCGTCATGGCCCTCTGGGCGGCCGCCGGCCCCTTCATCGCGGAGCCCGTCATCGACGGGTACTACATCGCCGCGGGAGCGTCGGCCCTCCTCTGCATCGTCGCGAGCGCGAGCCTCTTCCATGCGGGGTCCCCCGACTGGGGAGCGCTCCTGATGCTCCTGTCCATCGGGATCCTGTCGTCCTCGGTGTCGGGCCTGACGGACCAGAACGGGGAGGTGGAGGCCGCCGTCTGCCTGCCGCTGGCCGTTCTCGCCGCGGCAGGGCTCGTGCGCGGCTCCAGGGCCGTGCCCGCGCTCGGCATCGCGGCCGTCGCCGCGTTCATCCTGATGGATGCGGTCCCGGAAGCGGGATCGGCCGCCATCGCGGCCGTCGGCATCGCCATGGCCGCCCTGGGATCGAGAGGGATGATAACCGGAAGGTCATGGGTCGCGCCTTCGGGATTGGGAGGCGGATGGGCCGTGGCCATGGCCGCCGCCGTGGGGCTTTGCATATGCATCCACGGGACCAACGGAATGCTGGCGGCATCGCTTGCCGCATCGGTCTTCGCCATGATGGCGGGCTTCGGATGCGGGTCGCAGGGAAGGCACGCAGACTGCCTCGCCCTGCTCTCCGCGTCTGTTCCGGGATTCACGGCCAGCGCGACTGCCCTGATGGGCGCCGAACTGTCCGCCGTCCCGCTTGTCATCCCTGCGGCGCTGATGGCCGCGTCCGCGGCCATGTACCATGCCGCGGGCCGGGACATCGGGACTCTGCTCTGCGCCATCGGAGCATTCCTTGCGCTGGCATCCATCGCCACAGGCTCCTGGATGCCAGCCGCCGTCGGATGCGGGACGGCCTGCCTGGCGGCCATGCTCTCCGGGATCGGATCCGAGCATCCCGCCGCGCCGGAGGACGGCGCCGCGGCGGGATGACCTTCGTCAAAGGTCGGGCCAGCCTGCCGGAGAGGCGATCTCGCGGATGAAAGCAGAGGCGAACAGAGGGTAATGCTCCACGCCGTCCCCGTCCACGCGGATGTCCGAATCATCGAGCATCACCCTGCGGCCGATGCGGAACACCTCTCCGGCCTTCCATAGCGACGGAGAGCTCCGGCTCTTGCCGGACTTCACCTCGATCGCGAAGACCTCGCCGTTCATCTCGGCGATGAAGTCGACCTCCATCTTGTTCTCCCCGTTGGTCTTCCTGTAGTAACGCGGAGGGATCCCGTTCTTCATCAGGCATTCGGCGACGATGTTCTCCGTTACCGCCCCCTGGTTGAACGAGATGCTGTCGGATAGGATCGCACGGGCGGCCTCTGTCCCCAGCATCCTGATCAGCATGCCGGTGTCCGAAAGGTAGACTTTGAACGAATCGCGGACCTCCCTGCTCCGGAGGGAGATGGAGGGCTCGTTGACCGCATAGCAGAAGTTCCCGTAGCCAGCCTCTTTGATCCACAGGAGGTTCTCCATGTACTTCTCGGCGGAGTTCCTGGATCCGGTACCGTTGTCGATGCGGGAATAGGTGAACTTCTTGTTGGTCCGCGACAGCTGAGACGGGATGCAGTCGAAGCATTGCACGGTCTTCAGGATGTCATTGCCGCGACTGAACCTGGTGATGTCGTTCCGGCACAGGTCGAGGATCGCATCGAGGACCTTGCCTGATTCCCGGTACCCTCTGCTCTCCGCGAAGGCCAGCACCGACCGCGGCATCCCGCCGACGATAATGAAGTCGCGGAAACGCGAGGACAGGGCCGAGAAGAGGGCCTGCCCCATCTCCGCCTTCTCGCGGATGCAGCGGCGGGCCTCGTCGATGGACTCCTGCCTGAAAGACACGGCCCACAGGAACTCCTCGAAGTCCATGGAGAACATCGCGAGGTGCTCCTCGTAGCCCATGGGGATCAGCGGCGGGATGCCCTTTCCCGCCGGCATCAGATGGGCATCGGAGACCCCGAGCAGCGAGCCGGATGCTATGACATCGTACCTCCCGTCGATGGAGAACGCCTTCAGCGAGCTGCGGGCGAGAGGGCAGTCCTGTATCTCGTCGAAGAACAGCAGCGTGGAGCCCGGGACGATGTCCGCGTCCTTGATCACGGCGAGAGCCGCGACTATGCGGTCCACGTCGAGGGAACCGTCGAAGACGTCCCCGCATTCCGGCTCTTCGGAGAATGTGACCTTGACAAGGTTGGAATAGTTGTCCGCGGCGAACCTCTCGACGATGTACGTCTTGCCCACCTGGCGCTGGCCTTTGATGACCAGGCATTTATGGCCGGGCCTCTGCTTCCACTCCAGTAGATCGTCGTATATCTTGCGCCGCATGATGGGTGATGGCTCAGTTCGTATTTATATGCGATTACCCCATGTTTAATTCAAATATATCTGCAAAAACCCGAAGATTTCCGCAGATAAATCTGCAAAAACCCGACAGCAATCTCGGCACTATCCCAGACCCTCGGCCCTGCCGAACTTGCGACCCGTCCTTTTTTATACAACCCATCCATTAGGAAATTCCAGCACAGTCCGAGACGGTGCTTTTTCCATTCATTAGGAGATTGACCAATGACAGCCGAGGAAGCTCTTAAAACCGGTACAACGACCATCGGAATCAAACTGAAGGACGGGGTCATCCTCGCCTCCGACCAGAGGGCGACGATGGGCAACCTGATCGCCCACAGCCATGTCCAGAAGGTCTACCAGCTGTCAGACAACGTCGGCATGACCATAGCAGGAGTCGTCGGAGACGCCCAGCTGATGGTTCGCTACATGCAGAGCGAGATGTCCATCTACTCGATGAAGAAGGGCGCCCCCATGTCGGTCACCGCCGCCGCGACCCTCGTCGCCAGCGTGATCCGCCAGGGGTTCTACCTCGGGCTCATCGTCGGCGGATACGACAAGACCGGAGGCCACATCTTCAGCATCGACGGCGCCGGAGGCCACATCGAGGACAACTACACCTCGGTCGGATCCGGAAGCCTGTTCGCGCTGGGCTCCCTCGAGGCCACCTTCAAGAAGGACATGACCAAGGAGGAAGGCATCAACGCGGCCATCACCGCCCTCAACTCCGCCAGGAGGAGGGACAACTGCACCGGCGACGGCATGCTCGTCTCCTACATCGGCCCCGACGGCTACGAAGCGCTCGCGCCAGAGGACATCAAAGCTAGATGCGAATCCCTCGGATTCGCGTTCCCCAACTGAGCCCCGGCTCATCCCAAACCGTTTCCCGAAACCCATTCCTTCTGACCTGTTCAGACAAGATTCAAGCTGGATTTCACATGAATGTCGATAGACTTTTCGAGAACCTCACAGAGGATGTCAAGCGGAATATGCCCAAGGACATCAAGATCAAGGAGGTGAAGTTCGAGGGACCCCTGGTCGTGGTGTACACAGACGATTACGACAAGGTCTCCGCCAACGATTCGATCGCAAGGACCCTTGCGCAGAACATACACCGCAGGGTGGACATCCGCCCCGACCCGTGCAACCTGGAAGACCCGGTCAAGGTGGAGGAGAAGATCCGCTCCATGATCCCCGCGTCCGCGGACATCTACGACATCAACTTCATCGAGGAGACGGGAGAGGCCCATATCGAGGCCGTCAACCCCACCGATGTCGTCGGAAAGGAAGGGAGGCTCCTCACCGACCTGAGGAAGGAGACGGGATGGAACATCAAGGTCATCCGCGCCCCTCCGATACCCTCCAAGACCGTTTCCGACGTCAGGGGATACCTGAGAGCGAACCACGAAGAGCGCCAGGCCATGCTCACCTATGTGGCGAGGAGGATCGCCAGGCCCAAGCTCGAAGG